>CAIOYU010000747.1 GCA_903862565.1 uncultured Actinomycetes bacterium
CACACTCCCGCCGCCAGGCCGACCGGCAATGATGCAGCGCCCGCCGCGCCCGCCCCGGCGGCAGCGCGGGTGGCGGTACCAGCGGTACGGGGACCGGTGAGCCCCCCGCCGCCGGCCGCGGGTTCGTCGTCGGCCGGTGGTGGCGGGGCGCCCTCGGCTGCAGCTGCGGTTCGGGTGGCTGGTCCGGCGGTGCGGGGTCCGGCGGCGCGGGCATTGCCGACCCTGCTGGTGCCGGGGGTGTCGTCGGCGGGCGGGTCGGCAGGGTCGGCGTCTGCGGTGGCCGGCGCCGGTCGGGCTATCGGGCGCGCGGCCGCCGTGGCGCTCCCAACGCCTGTAGCGCTCCCAACGCCCGCTGAGTTCCAGGCCATGATCGACGCTTCCGTGCGAAGGGTTTTCAACTCGGCTGAGAACTGGCTGCTCAACCATGCGGGTGGCCCGTTGGTGAACGTCCTTGAGGGCGGGCTGCTGTTGGTGCGCAGGAATTTGTTCCACCAAGCCGCGATTGTCATTCCGTCCGTGCAGACGACCGCCAATGACGGCAGCGTCACCGGTCGGATCGGTGCGTACTTCCTCGAGGGGGACACCCCGACTTACACGGTGGTCGCCGATCCCACAGCGGGTTCGGTGACGGTCGACGCGGACGGCCTCTACCACTTCACGCCGCGTGAGGGTTTCACAGGGTCCGACGCCTTCACCGTCAGGGTCGCGGCGGAGCATCAGTCGCTGAACCTGACAAACTGGCGCAGCGACGGGTCCCGGGTGGTGAGGATCAACGTCGGCAGCCCGACGCTGGTAGATCTGCCTGACGTGGGGGCCTACCTTCCTTCCATCGCTGGTTCTGTCGCCGTGCGGAAAGACTCCCGCAACAGGTTCATCGCCACGGTCACGCTGCCCGCCGGCACCAACACCCCGTCAAGCTATATGGACACCTCCGGTCGCAGCGGTGTGGTGACTCTCGATTCCCTGGCGACGCAGCACTGGCGGCAACTGCAGACCACGGCCGCGGCCAACGGCGGGGGGGTCAACCTCACGCTGCACTACACCGACGCTGACGGGGCGGGGAAAGCGGTCCTGCTCGACGGAGTGCAGGTCGGCAAAGACGCCGCCGGAAATTACACATTCACCGGTCAGCTGTTCGCCGACGCGGCGGTGAACCCGCAGGGTGTTGATATCTGGGATGTGGTGGGCAAGGAGCTGAAGCCGCTCTACGACGCGTTCCGCTCCGACAACAGCATCGGCCCAGTTTTTAAGTTCGCCCCCGTCTCCGTCGACTTCACCAAGGCGGACGTCTTCGTCTCCACCGTCACCCCGTTGTCCTACCTGAAGGCGGGGTTGTACGGACAGGACAGCGAGGCCAACCCGCAGACGGCCGGGTCCGGTTCCCCGCCGACGCCGACCACCTCCACCGCGGACGCGATCGCCGACGCGACGGCCAACGCCTCCGGCCCCAACTCGGGCCCGGTGACCACCTCGGTCTCCAACGGGCGCACCGTCTACATCGGGCGCGACGACGGGAGCATTGAGGCCTGGGTCCAGGGTGAGCGATCCTTCTTGAACGATCCCAACCAGCTCACACCGGTGTCGACGTCGACGATCAACGTCTCGCTGCGGCGGGCCGACGCCCTGATCGTCGGACGAGACGACGGCAGCGTCGAATCCTGGGTCGGCAATGACCTGAAGCTGTTGTCACCGCGGCCGGGTCCCACTATCCCTGCCGTCTGGAAATCTCCGGTGAAAACCCTGGTGGAATACAACCACCCGGTCACCAGCGGTGACGGCAACACGGTCTATCAGACCGGCTTCATCGCCGGCCTGGGTAACGGGTCGGTGCAGCTGTGGTCAGACACCACCAACGAGTGGATCCAGCTGCGCGGCAAGTCCAGCTCCGGGGCCGGGGTGACCACGATGATCAACTACGGCGGCGGTGTCGTGTTGGGCCAGTCCGACGGGTCGGTGTATGAGTGGAGCGGCCCTGGCACCAACCCCGACACCTCGTCCAACACCTCGACCTGGGCGAACAACTGGAGCGAGTTGCACAACGACGGCTGGAAGCACGCGGTCACCGTGCTCACGCCCTACAAGGGCTATCCCAGCTCTTGCACGGGAGGCTGCGACGGGTTCCTGGTCGGCCTCGACAACGGCTCTGTCCAGCAGTACAACGAGGCCACGAACGGGCCGGGTGAGCCGGGTTGGAAGGAACTCCACGACCCCGGCTGGGCCAGCGCGGTGAAGGGCATCGTGCTGTCGCAGTACGACGGTGCCGGGCTTCCCACCTTCGCGGTGGGTCTGCTGAACGGGGCGGTCGAGCAGTGGCAGTGGAACGGTTCGGGTTTCACCTGGGTGGAGATCCAAAAGCCGGGTGAAGAGGGCTGGAACAGCGAAATCACCTCGATGAGCCAGTTCGGCCAGAACTTCATCGTCGGCCTGTCCAACGGTGCGACGGAGATGCGGATCAACCCCGGCGCCGGCAATCCCTACGGCACAAGCGGGGCGAGCAACTGGTCCGAACTGCACGATGCCGGCTGGAAGTACGCGGTGAACCAGATCGTGCCGCAGTCTGCGACGGCGGGCACGGGGGTGTATGTCGGACTGGACAACGGGTCGGTCCAGTCGTGGAACGGCACACTGATCAATAACACCGGCCAGAGCCAATGGACCCAACTGCACGACCCCGGCTGGGACAGCGGGGTCCGCACCCTCACCCAGACCGGATTGGACGGAGGTATCACTGTCGGTCTGGCGAACGGCACGCTGCAGCAGTGGACGCCGGCCGGGTCCTCACCTCAGGACGAGTGGACCCAGCTGGTCTACAACGATCCTGTCTTCACGACCTCCGTCAAACAGCTGCTGACCTACAACCGGCCGCTGAAAGACAGTGCGGGCATCTCGATCGACAGCAGCTTCACCGGCTACATCTCCGGCACGACCTTGACGGTCACGTCGCTGGATCCCGGCAGCACCGTGGTGGTCGGCAGTGTGATCACCGGTGAGGGTGTCGCGAAGGGAACGCGGATCACCAAATACATCAATGCGAGCAACCAATGTATCGACAGTGGCTGCGACATAGCCGCCACCGGCGGGGTGGACGCCAACAGTGAGAGCGGATACACGGGAAACTACGAGGTCAGCATCGCCCAGACCGTGGGCAGCAGTGTCCCCCAGCCGTCGCCGGAAGATCCAGAGGTGCTCGCGACGGCGGGCATCCGGCTGACCCAGCCGGGCGTCCCGGCGGTCGTCTCCGGGGTGATCGCCGCCCTGAAAGACGGGCCGATTTTGTTGCGTTCGTCCGAGAGCAACGAGTGGACCACATTGCACGGCCCTAACTTCGCCGACGAGGACGGCACAACGTTGTCTACGCTGATTACCTACGGGGAGGGCATCGTCGTCGGAACGAACGACGGTTCTCTGTTTCGGTGGAGCGGTCCCGGCAAGGACCCTGATCCGAACACCTGGAGTGACAACTGGACGCAGCTCTACCAAGGGACGCCGTATGTCGAACCCTGTTTGAGTGGTTGCGGCTTTGCGCCACCAGTTGAATATCCTTCGGCCGTCACGGCCTTGATGGCGCTGCCGGCGGGACCCAACGCCGGCGGTGATGGACTCGTAGCGGGTTTGACCTTCGGCGGGGTCATTAGCTATGACGAGGCGACAGGATCGACGGTGCTCGCCACGGATAACCAGTTCAAAGGTGGCGTCATCAACTCGGTTGTGGGCTTTGCGGGGACGGGTTATAACTCCGCTGGGAAGCCCACCTTCGCGGTGGCGAGGACGTTCAATATCGAGGAGTGGAACGGCACTCAGTTCAACAATGTGTTGAACGCACTCGGGCCGAAGGATTTGTTGGCCGATATTAATCTCAAAGCGTTCTCCTCGATCAGCCAGTTCGGCGAGAACTACATTGTCGGCCAGAAAAACAGCGCGGTGACCATGCGGGTCATCCCCGGACCGGACAATCCCTACGGCGCTCCGGCCACCTTAGTCAGTTCCGGCGGGGGTGCGGTCAGTCCGGTTCCGGTCACCGTCTCCTTGACCAGCACCTACACCCAGGGCGTCGGGACGATCAGCCAATCGGGTTCATCGTCGAAGGCGCGAATGGATTTCGCCCTGCCCACCGGGGCGAATCCCAGCAGTTTCGTGGGTGCGACCGTCGCGAAGGCGGCCCAACCGAACGCGGCGATCGGGACGATCACCAGTTACGGCTACACCTCGCTCAATACGGTATACAACTCCCCCGCCGGGTCCGTCTACACGGTTCTACTGAAAAACCCGACGTACTTCCAGAACGTTTCTTCCCAACCCTTGATCCTGACCCAGTCGGACCAGCCTTCGCAGGTGCAGTTGAGTGGCGGTATCAGTGACGGAGTGGGGAATTTGCCGGGAAATGTGTTGCAGGCCGTTGTTCCCGACAACTGGAAAGACCGAAATGTCCCCGGGGCGTGCGGTCTGTGCAGCGACATGGTCGGCGGGACGATCAGCGGGCCCGGGATCGAGGGTGCCACGATCACCGGGTTCCGGAGTGTGGGGACCGGACCGATTGGGAAGAATGGCAACGTCGCGGCGTTCACGATCAGTGGCAGCCCCCAGTTCGTCGGCGCGGTCTCCGGTAAATCCCTGGCGCTCACCCTGACCCAGGGTTTTGATCCCGCGAAGCTGATCGGCCAGGAAATCGCCGGGAACGCGGGAGTAATTCCCGCCGGCACCGTCCTCACCGGGGTGCTCAACACAAAACCCTCGGGTGAGACCGTCTACTCGGTCAGCCAGGACGTGTTTGTCCCCGGTGGCGCCACGGTCACGACACCGAACTTCTACCCGGGCGGGACGGCGAGCACCTGGGTCGAACTGCACGATGCCGGCTGGGGCAAGTTTGGCAAGGTCAACCAGATCGTGCCCTTCCAGTCCGGGACGCTGGGCACCGGTGTGGTCATCGGTCTTGACAACGGGTCTGTCCAGATGTGGAACGGTAAACTATCCAACAACTCCGGCCAGAACCAGTGGACTGAACTGCATGACGCCGGATGGAATAGCGCCGTCAAGACCTTGGTCCTGGCGCCTGCGCAGGGGACTGACGCTAACGCTGACGCGGGGTGGCAGGACGGTGTGGTCGTCGGCCTGGCAAACGGGGCCACGGAGCAGTGGAACGGGACGATCACCGGCACGACCGGCCAGAACAACTGGACCGAGTTGGTCGGATACCGTAACTACGCGACGGACGCTTTGGCCTACAAGGAAGATCTGTCGTGCGAGCAATGGCGGTGCGTGAACAAGGGCTCGCTCCTGGACGGAGTGACCTTCGGCACCACGCTGGCCACCGCGGGCGACGGCGGGTTCCAGATGCCGCCGTGGGGAACGCCCGGCGGGGTCGGCGGCAAAAACGACCCGATCTTCTCCGATCCCATGCTCCAAGCGGGAAGCAAGGTCTCCGGCAGCTATATTCCGATCGCCATCACCGGAAACATCCTAGGGAATTCCCTCTTCGGTAAGGAGATTGCCTACAGCGCTCCCGCGAACTTGAGCATCGGTGGAGGTATGATGCCGGCCAGCCAAGCGCGGGTAGCTGGATTTCTCCCCATCGGTGTCACGGATCCGTGCGGCACTGGCTCGAGTGATTGCACGGTCCTCGTCGTGGACAAAGTTAGAAAATTCGTGGACGGGTCGCCGCTCGCTATCCCCATCCCCCCCGTCACCGCCTACAACGATCCGGAGAACAAAAAGTATTTCAATGGCGGGCTCGTGGTCGGGGCCGGAGTCCTCCCAGACACCATCGTCAAGACCTATCTCGGGGATGTCACCGGCACCAGCATCATTCCTTCCTTTGGGGGTGTGAGCACGTGCGTGACCGGATGCACGGTGTTCCGCGTGTCCGGACCCGCGCAGAACTACAACAGTTACCTGCCCGGCCACGATCTCACGCTCGCGGCGTCTCCGTCGGTCCGCGTCGGCCCCGATGTCATCCCGGTGGTCTACGGCTACGCCTACATTCCCGATGGTTTCCGCCCGAAGTTCAAGCCGGGTAACTGGTCGATGGGGGTATTGGCGGCCGCCAAGATCGGACCGAGCGTCACGGTGAATACGGGCCCCGGGGGCCAGATCTTCGGCCCAACCGACAACTTTCCCCTCACCAGCACCTATACCCCGGGTCCCTTGGGGTTTGACAATTTCTCTGTCAATACCGGTGTGAAGTTGAGCGCGGGCGTGACCTTGAACGGGGCTGAGAAACCCACCCTGAAGGTTTATGCCTACACGGTTCCGGGCTCGCTGTTCACGTTCAACTCGGCGGGGGCGCCGGGCCAGATGCAGTCCGGGTTCAACAACTATCTGGACTTCAGTGCCCGAGACCTTTACAACATCTCCGGGGTCTCGATCACGGCGACGGCGACTCCTTACATCAACCTGGCCTATGGCATCGGGGTCCCGGAAAACGTCAAGTGGATCGGTGGAATGTCGCTGTTCAAACTCAGCGCGGGATACGAGAACCCGATCTATGCCACGGCGTGCGGCGATATCAAGAACTACTGCGCGGCCGGTGGTACTAACAAAGCGGCCAACTTCTACGGCGTGATCAACGACGGCAAATCGTTCAAACCCGCGCTGACGGGTGGTTATGAGGCCCTCGCGACGGCGGGGGACACTCTGACCGTGACCCAGTCGGCGGTGGTGGGGTCTCAGCCCCGGGTCGGTCAGGTGCTGACGGGCCCGCAGGTCTACCCCGGGACGACGATCACCCGCTACCTGGGCGAAACCGGCCCCGGCGGTGCCGACCAGTACAAGGTCGCCATCTGTGATGCCGACGGTACGACGTGCACGCCAAAACTGCAGTCCAGCGTCGGCGGTCGGTACCCGGGCCTGCAGCCCTACCTGTCCGCTGTTACACCCGGCTCGAACCTCAGCATGACGATCGGGGCCCAGGGCAATTTGACCTTCCACGCCGGCCTCCTGGACGGAGTTCCTGTCGTTGGCAGCGGCAAGCTCGCCTACAACGCGAAGATTCCGCTGTACGACTTCAACACAACTTTCGCCCTTCTCTGAGTGCGCGATGGTTAAACCCCGACCTATTGGGAAGGCCGACAAATGAGCTTGGGTAAGGAGGCGGCACGGATGGGTGCGGCGGGTTTTGCGTTGGGGGTGTGTCTGGCCGGTCCGCAGGCCGCGCTGGCTTCTGCTGACAGTCAGGACGATGCCTCGTCCTCTCCGGCTAGTGCGGCCGCCGGGCAGCCCCCCAGTGGTTGACCCGGGTTCCTCCGCTCGCCCCATCGGGCGGGTGGGGGCACTGGCGGTGGCGTTGGGGATCGGTGCGGCGGTGGTGGGGCTGCCTGGGTTGGCGGTGGCCGACACCGGGGACTCCGGTGGTGCGGTGGCCGCCGCAGAGTCGGCGCCCGGTGGGACGCGGGGCTCAGTTGAACGTGGGGGACCGGTGGCTCGGGGGCCCAAGTCGGGCTCAGATGGCGGGGTAAGTGCACGCGGCCCGGTTGCCGGGCGTGCTGCGGCGGTGCGGCCGGTGCGAGTTCCCGGGGCGGGATCGTCGGCCCGTCGTGGGGCGGCGTCGGCATCGGCCGCAGTGCGGGCGGCCGGCCCGGTGGTGCCTGGTCCGGTGGTGCGTGCGCAGCCGACTGCGGTGATGGCTGGGTCCTCTGCGGTTACTGGGGGGTCCTCCGGCGGCGGGTCGGTGCCTTCGGCGGCGGCTGCGGGGAGTGCGAACTCGGTGGCGGCCGCGGCCGTGCCCAGCCGGCGGCGCGCGGCCGCTGCGGGGCTTCCACTAGGTGCCGCAGGCCCGAGACCCGCTGAGATGCATGCCAGGATCGACGAGACCGTGCGGAGTGTTTTCAACAGGGTCGAGAACACACTGGGCACCCTTCCGGGCGGCCCGGTGGCGAACGTCCTCGAGGGCGCGTTGGCGTTGGTGCGCCGCACCTTGTTCAACCAGGCTCCCACGGTCACCCCGTCGGTGCCCTCGACCGGTCAGGACGGCCTGATCCGCGGCCGAGCGGGTGCGATCGACTACGAGGGTGACAAACTGATCTACTCCGTCGTCGATGGCCCCCGGTCGGGAACGGTGTCGGTCGACGCGGAGGGCATGTGGACCTTCACCCCAGGCGAGGATTACGCAGGGGAGGACTCCTTCACCGTCAAGATCGCTCCGGAAACCCGGTCGGTGAATCTGTCGAACCTGCGCAGTGACGGCTCCCGGGTGGTCAGGATCAACGTCGGCGGGCAGACTCCGGTCGACGCCCCCGACGTGGGGGTCTATCTGGCTGGCGCCTCTGGTCGTCTGACGGTGAAGAAAAGCCTGTGCAATGGGTACACCGCCGCCGTCGCCCTGCGCGACGTCACACCCGACACCGAGTTCAAGTGGATCGACACCTCCGGACTGGTCGGCACGATCAGTCTTGAATCCCTGGCGACGGCGTACTGGCCGCAGTTCAAGGCCAAGGCGGCAGCCAACGGCGCGGCGGTGAACCTGACGCTGTCCTACACCGGCGCCGGCGGGGAGAAGAACGCGGTCCTGATGCAGGACGTCGAGATCACCCAGGATGCCGCCGGTCAGTATGTGCTCTCCGGTGAGCTCGCCCCTGACCCGGCGGTAAACCCGAATGGTGTCGACCGCTGGGACGTGGTGGGCAAGGATGCAAAACCCCTCTACGACGGGTTCCGCAGTACCTACAACATCGGTCGACCGTTGAAGTTCGCCGCGGTCGGCATCGACTTCACCGGGGCCGACGTCTTCGCGGACACCCTCACGCCAATGAGCTATCAGCGGGTCGGAATGTATGCACAGGACAGCGAGGCCAACCCGCAGGCGGCTGGACCCGCCACGGGACCGACGCCGGTGCCCGGTGCGACCGCCGATCCCGCCGCTGATGCCACCGCAACGGGCACCGCGGCTTCGGTGACGAGTTCGGTGTCGGACGGGAGCACCGTCTTCATCGGCCGAAGCGATGGGACCGTGGAATCCTGGCTCGACGGTGAGAAAGCCTTGTTGAACGATCCCAGGCTGATCACACCGGTCTCGACGGCGCCGGTCAACGTCTCGCTGCAGCGTGGCGACACCCTGATCGTCGCACGTGCCGAAGCGGGCAGGGTGGAAGCCTGGACCGGCAATCAGCTCACGCTATTGACACCCAAGCCCGGCCCCAGTTTCCCAGCCAACTGGAAAGGCACGGTGAACACGCTGCTGGAATACGACCAGCCGGTGACCGGCACCGACGGCACCACCGTCTACAGCACCGGGTTCGTCGCCGGCCTGAGCAACGGGGCCGTGCAACTGTGGTCGGACACGACCAACACCTGGATTCAACTGCGCCCCGGCGGCTCATCCGGCTGGGGGGCCGCGGTGACCTCGACGATCAGTTACGGCGACGGTGTCGTGGTGGGCCTGGACAACGGGTCGGTGCAGAAGTGGAACGGCCCCGGCGCCAACTCAGACACCTCCACGTGGACGAACAACTGGACCGAACTGCAGGGTGGCGGCTGGAACAGCGGGGTCACCGCGATGATGCCCTACAAGGGCTATATCGGCGACAACCCGTATTCGTTCGCAGTCTGCGCGGGGACGGGGGGGTGTGACGGGTTCCTGGTCGGTCTGGCCAACGGTTCGGTGCAGCAGTACAACGAAGCCACGAATGGCATTGGCCGACCCGGCTTCGTAGAGCTGCAGGGTTCCGGCTGGGCCAGCCCGGTGAAGGGCATTGTGCTGTCCCGGGACGTTGTCGTCGGAGGTGTTGCGTCTCCCCTCTTCGCGGTGGGCCTACAGAACGGGGCGGTCCAGCAGTGGGACCTCGCCTCGGGGTGGACCGAGATCCAGCGGCCGGGCAAAAACGGCTGGAATAGCGAGATCACCTCGATGAGCCAGTACGGCCAGAACTTCGTCGTCGGCCTGAAGAACGGTGCGGTCGAGATGCGGGTCAACCCCGGCACCGGCAATCCCTACAACGACAACGGCGGTCCTGCGCGCACGAGCGTCTGGCGGGAACTCCACAAGCCCTGGGGGTCAACGTCTTACGCGACGGCGGGTGCTGCGGTGAACCAGATCGTGCCGGTCACGTCCGCCGACGCGGCACCGGGCATCTACATCGGTCTGCAGAATGGGTCGGTCCAGGTGTGGAGCGGCCAACTCTCCGGCAACTCCGGCCAGGGCCAATGGACCGAATTGCGCAACGCGGCCAACCTGGACGACAACGAATACTGGGGCGTCAGAACTCTCAACCAGACCGGCGTCAACGGCGGTATCACCGTGGGTCAGTTGGACGGGACGTTGCAGCAGTGGACGCCGCAGGAGGACAAATCGCCGCAGGACGGCTGGACCGAGCTGAACTACCAACCCACCGAATTCAGCACCACGGTCACCCAGATGCTGAACTACAAACGGCCGCTCAAGGATGCCGAGGGCAACCAGGTCGACAGCAACTTCACCGGGTACATCCTCGGCAACAGGTTGACGGTGACCTCGCTGGGCGTCGGCAGCAC
>CAIOYU010000748.1 GCA_903862565.1 uncultured Actinomycetes bacterium
CCCCTCGACGACGGCTCGACGGCTGCCAGCATCATCGCCTCGCACGTGATCGGCGACGGGGTTGGCGCCCTGATGGCGGTCTTCGAGGCAATTACCGGCAATATCCGACAGACCGGCTACGACCGCCCCGGATCCCGCACGCGCTTCCAGGCCGTTGTCGCGGACCTGCGGCAGGCCGGCCGTGATCTGCCACTGACCGCGCGCACGGCGGTTAAGGCCGCCAAGATGGCCCGTGCCAAGCGCGATGACTTCGCCCGCGCGCGGGTTGCGCGTACCGGAACTCCGGATAACCGCCCTGTCGTGGTTCCGTCAGTTGCCATCTACTTGGATCTCCCCGAGTGGGACGCCAGGGCCGAATCCCTTGGCGGGAACAGCTATTCGCTACTTGCGGGGTTCGCCGCGAAGCTCGGTGAGCACCTGGGTCGGCAACGCGCCTCCGACGGTGCGGTCACCCTGACCATCGCGATCAACCTTCGCGAGAGCCTCGACGACGACCGTGCGCTGGCGATGGCCTTCGCCAGTGCAACCGTCGACCCGACGAAAGTCTCGGTTGACCTCACCGAGGCCCGCAAGGCGGTCCGCGAGTCGCGGGAGAGGGCGAAGTCCGAGCCCGATCCGGCCATGGAGATCATGCCGCTGATGCCGTGGTTGCCGCGCGGTGCCGTCAAGGGTGTGGCCGATCTACTGTTCGCCTATTCCGAGGATCTCCCGGTTGCCTGCTCGAATCTGGGCGACCTGCCGGAGGATCTCGCGCGTCCCGACGGCAGCCCGGCCGACTTCGTCTTCATCCGGGCACTGGACAGCGACGTCACGTTGGGGGAGCTGCAGCGCTCGCATGGCCAGTTGGTGGTGGTCTCCGGACGCATCAACGGCAAGATCTCGATCTCGGTGGAGGCCTACCAACTCGACGCCGAGAACTCCAAGGCCCGCCTGCGCAATGTGGTCGAGCAGACGCTGGCTGAGTTCGGTCTCAGCGCGGTGGTCGACTAGCGGGGAACGCTTCCAGGGTTGCCGGACGTTGTTGCGAGACCGCTGCTTTCGGGGCCGGGAATGCCGCAGCCGGGGAGTATCGGAGCGGCTTGGGCACCGCTTGGATTCTTCGCCTCATCGAGGATTGCTCGAAGTCCTCACGCGGCGGTGTCGCCGAATTGCTCGACAAGGGTGTGGGGTCATAGCGGGGATCGGCTGCATTCAGCGTCACGCGCGAGTAGTCGTGCGCGCCCTATAGCCGCAAACGCGGCGAGCATGCCGCCGGTGTCGTTGTCGCGTCGATCGCGGCATCGATCACCCTGGTTCGGGCGAGGACAGACAGGTCGAAGAACATGTCGTTGGAGCCGCCGAACGGCCAGAACTGGGCTGGCGTGACTACCGGAATCCCGGTGTAGTCCCCGCCGAGCGACGGCCGGATATAGCCGTCGATCGCCATGTCAACCCACGCCTGATCGACGACGTGCATGTCGGTACCCGCCATGATCAAGGCGTTGGCGGTGGACAGCAACTCGATCTGGCGTAGCTGTTCCGGGGGCGTCGGGGCGAGTGCCGCCGCGACAACCGCCGCACCGGCAGCCAGGACGATCGCACCCCGAAGCAAGCCTGGGGCCTGCTATTCGGTCGGCGGTGCTGCTAACCAAGTGGAGTTCGGACCCGACCAGTGGGTTCACTACACGAGTCGATTGAGCCCTACTGTTTAGAGTCAGGAATTCGGGCTAACCGGCGTGCTGGACTAGACCCCGCCGCTGATCGCCTCGTCGGCATCCACGATGGCCTCGTGTACCGAACGCCGGCTGGCGCCCGCCTGACGTTCCAGCGACCGCCAAGCGAGCACAGCGGCAGATGTCGCCGACTCGCCTGAAGCCACCGAGCCACCGACATTCTGTAAACCGCCGACTACCGCGACCGCGGAGTTTCGCAGCGCATCGCCGGCAGCCTGACTCATCGACGCACTCGCCGTGCTGACTTGACCGGCGATGACGGCTGAGCGCTTCAGCGACAGGATCAGCGGATTAACCGGATCGTCCGCCAGATCACTAGTCGGGGTCGTTTTGTCAGGGAAACCGATCGACAGGGCCGCCAGCACGTCGTTGCGAAGATCATTGACCGCGCCCAGTATGCGCTCGCTCTGCGCGACAACGGCCACTCCAACCAATTCCGGAGCGTACTTTAGCGAGGCTTGAATTCCCAGGGCATCCCAGGCCTGCAGATAGGTGGCGAACAAAGTCAGTCCGTCGACTACTGCGGTGGCGATCGCGATGGGGGCGTTGAGGATGGTCAGGACGACAGGCACGGCATTAGCGGCTAGTGCCGCACCGACTCCCACTGCACGGGTCACGGTGGCCGCAGCGATGTCGGTCATCGCGTTGATAACCGGGACGATGGCCCCGGCGATTCTTGTCATCGCGATGGTGCTCAGTTCGTTGAGCAGCCCAGGAATCTGCGCGGGCCCCGTGACCGTCGGTAACGCGCTCAACAAATCGAAGGGCACGTCGACGGCCGTCTTCCACAATGTCAGGCTCGCGCTGCTGATGGTTTCAGAAAGGTGTCGCAGAGTTGCAACCTGGTTGTCGAGCAGTTGCCCTGCCAGCGATCCGGTCGGTGGCACGTAGCGCGGACTGCCGTCGTCGAAGACCACCGTGTAGGTAGTGTCAGTGCCCGGTGTGGTGATGGTGTGCTTTTGCGCGCCGCCGTCCGACCATGCGCCGAAGATGAGCGGACCAGTCTCGGTTGATTGAGGAGACTGAACGTCCAGGGTGCGCTTGACACCCACGACGGCCAGCTCGCGGTAGGTGCCCCGGTACGGGATGCCGTCAATGGTGTACACGGCGTCGGGGTCGCTGGAGACGAAAGTCAGGTTCACCAGCCGCGGTTTGACGTCAACATAACTCGATGTCGAGAGCCCGGTGCTGTCGGTAACGGTCAGGACGATCCGGTACCACGTGTTACTGACGTTGCTTTCGTCGGTGGGGATGGTGACGGTACCGCTGCGGCCGGGGATGTTGTCGGCGAACGGATGTACATGGTCTCCGTGGTGGAAGACGACCTTCCAGGAAAATGCACTGTCGGGCAGGGCGCCGTCCTCGGCGTCGTCACCCGCCGCGGAGAAGGAGATGGTGTCGCCGGCCTTGTAAGGAGCATTGCTCTCCGGCGTGAGGATCGTTGCGGTCGGAGCGGTGCTGCCGACCACGATGCGCTGAGTTGACTGCCCGGTTTTCTCCCCGTCGCTGACGACCAGTGTCACGGTGTAATTGCCGTTGCCGGAGTACTGCCAGATCGGGTTTGCCTCCGTGGAGACGTCCGCGATGATGTTGGGATCGCCGAAGTCCCAGGCATACGACAGCGGCGTTCCGTCCGGGTCGCTGGAATCGGCCGCCGAGAAGTTCACCGTCAACGGCGCGTAGCCGTTGGTCGGCGTGGCCTCAATGACGGCGCGTGGGGCGCGGTTGCCACCTGCGGGTCCGATCGCCGATAGCGTGCCGGGGTAGATGTTGAGTTGGTAGATCCTCCCGTCGGGACCTTCCAGTAGTTGCACGGTGGTGCCGGCGTCGGTGTCGAACATGTGCTCGTCGATGAAGCTGTCGTACTCGGAGTCGAACTCCAGTGTCTTCATCCAATTCAGCGCGTAGTCGGCAATGAACACTTTGTCGGTGTACTCCGGGCCCAATGCGTCGCCGGTGTATACCAGGATCGAGGAGATCGCCCCGGCGACGAGGGGGGGTGCGGTGTGCGGGTAGGCATAGATGGGGTTGGCAAATCCGCAGCCGGTGCAGATTCCTTCGGCCAGCGGCCATCCGTAGTTCGCACCCGGGACGACCAGGTTGATCTCTTCCCAGGCGGCGCCGCCCACGTCGGCCTCGAGTAGCTGTCCTGCCGGCGTGAAGGTGAACCGGAAGGGATTGCGGAACCCGTATGCGTAGATCTCCGGTAGAGCCCCGGCAGTGCCGATGAACGGATTGTCGAGCGGTGCGGTAGCGGTGCCGTCCGGATTGAGATTGCGGATATCCAGTCGCAGGATCTTGCCGTGCGGTGAGCCGAGGTCCTGCGAGTTGCCGAAGTCGAAGTTATCGCCGAGGCCCCAGTAGAGCTTGCCGTCCGGCCCGAACGTTACGCCGCCGCCCTGGTGGTAGTTGGCGGCCTCGTCAGCGACGCGATACAGCACCTGTTCGGAGTCGGCGCTCAGGATGTCGGTGGTTTGATCGCCGGAATAGCCGTTGACGGTGAGGCGGGACAGCCGCTGGTGGTTGTCCGACCCGGTATAGGAGACGTAGATATAATGATTCGTGACGAAATCGGGGTCGACTGCGACCCCCGCGAGGCCACGTTCGACCTCTGTCAGGACGTTCATGGTGATCAAGGGAGCCTGCTGTAACTCATTATTCTGGAAAACCCTGACGGTTCCGCTCTTCTCAGTGACCAGGATGGCGCCGTTGGGGAGGAAGCGAAAATCCGTCGGTTCGGTCAGTTCGCTCGTCAAGGTGACGCGTTCCAGCTCGTCAGGAAGGCCGGGCTCGCGCTCGGCGTGCTCGGCGTGCGCAGGCAGCGGCTGTGAAGTCGTCTGCGCCGGGGCGGCGACGGCTTCGGCGACGGCGGCAGGCGACTGGCGCCGGGCCCAGCCCAACACTGCCCATGACAGCGGCGTCTGCGGCACCGACCCCGGTCCGGTGCCGAAGATCGCCGTGAGCGCGTCCCGGACCCAAGTGCTCGCCGTTAACTCTGGTGCCGGTACCGCTGCCTGATCAGCGA
>CAIOYU010000749.1 GCA_903862565.1 uncultured Actinomycetes bacterium
CCCCTGGTACCCCTGGACCATGTTGCCGCCAAGTCGAATACGCCGGTCTCGAAGGCGATCGCGATCCGGCTGGAGAAGGTGTGAGCTCGTGGGTCGGGTGACAGCACGCCGGCGAGTCAACCGGATCACCGCGGGCCAGTCCGCCGAGCGCGCCGAGACACTGGTGGTCGAGGAGCCGTTGGAAATCCGGGTCAACGGCGCCCCGGTGACCGTGACGATGCGCACGCCCGGTGCGGATGTCGAACTGGCACAGGGTTTTCTGCTGACCGAGGGCGTCATCGGTGAGCGTGACGACGTCGCCACCGTGCAGTATTGCCGAGGTGCGGCCGCCGACGGCCCGAACCCCTACAACGTGCTCGACGTGACGCTGAGTCCGGGCGTGCCGCCGCCGAGCCTCGACGTCACGCGCAACTTCTACACCACGTCGTCATGCGGAGTCTGCGGGAAGTCGTCCCTGGATGCGGTCAGGCTGGCCAGCCGGCACTCCCCCGGCGACGACCCGGCCAGGGTGGCAGCGAGTGCCCTGTCGACCATGCCGGCCCGGTTGCGGGCGGCGCAGAAGGTGTTCGACGCCACCGGCGGTCTGCACGGGGCGGCGTTGTTCGGGGCAGACGGCTCGATGCTGGTCGCCCGCGAAGACGTCGGACGCCACAACGCGGTCGACAAGGTGATCGGCTGGGCGCTGGAGAACCGGCGGGTTCCACTGGCCGGCACCGTGCTGCTGGTCAGCGGAAGGGCGTCGTTCGAACTGACGCAGAAAGCCGTGATGGCCGGGGTGCCCATACTGGCCGCGGTGTCGGCGCCGTCGTCACTGGCGGTGGACCTCGCGACCCAGTCCGGCCTGACGCTGGTGGCGTTCCTGCGCGGGGACTCGATGAACGTCTACAGCAGAACCGACCGGGTCACCTAGCCCCGCGAGCTGTTAAGCGGTCTTGTCGCGGCGCTCGGTGCGGGCGTGCTTGCGGGGCACGATCGTCGGAAGCACGTTGTCCTGAACGGTCTCCTTGGTGACGACCACCTTGGCGACGTCATCGCGGCTGGGGATGTCATACATCACCGGCAGCAGAACTTCCTCCATGATGGCCCGCAGACCGCGGGCGCCGGTGCCACGGTGGATCGCCTGATCGGCGATGGCATCGAGAGCGTCTTCGTCGAACTCGAGCTCGACCCCGTCCATCTCGAACAGTCGGGTGTACTGCTTGACCAACGCGTTCTTCGGCTCGGAGAGGATCTTGACCAGCGATTCCTTGTCCAGGTTGGTCACCGAGGCCACCACCGGCAGACGGCCGATGAACTCCGGGATGAGACCGAACTTGATCAGATCCTCGGGCATGACCTCGGCGAAGTGATCCTGGGTGTCGATCTCTGCCTTGGACTTCACCTCGGCGCCAAAACCCAAGCCGCGCTTGCCGATCCGGTCCGAGACGATCTTCTCGAGTCCGGCGAACGCACCGGCGACGATGAACAGCACGTTGGTGGTGTCGATCTGGATGAATTCCTGGTGCGGGTGCTTGCGACCGCCCTGCGGGGGCACCGACGCCTGGGTGCCCTCCAGGATCTTCAGCAGCGCCTGCTGAACACCCTCGCCGGAGACGTCGCGGGTGATCGACGGGTTCTCGCTCTTGCGGGCGATCTTGTCGACCTCGTCGATGTAGATGATGCCGGTCTCGGCGCGCTTGACGTCGTAGTCGGCTGCCTGGATCAGCTTGAGCAGGATGTTCTCGACGTCCTCACCGACATAGCCGGCCTCGGTCAGCGCGGTCGCGTCGGCGATGGCGAACGGGACGTTGAGCATCTTGGCCAGCGTCTGGGCCAGGTAGGTCTTGCCGCAGCCGGTGGGCCCGAGCATCAGGATGTTGGACTTGGCCAACTCCACCGGCTCGTGGCGGGAGTCGCGCGACTTCTCGCCGGCCTGAATGCGCTTGTAGTGGTTGTAGACGGCGACGGCCAGCGTCCGCTTGGCGGTGTCCTGGCCGATGACGTAGTTCTCCAGGAAGTCCCGGATCTCGGCAGGCTTGGGCAACTCATCGAGCTTGACGTCGTCGTTATCGGCCAGCTCTTCTTCGATGATCTCGTTGCACAGGTCGATGCACTCGTCGCAGATGTACACCCCGGGCCCTGCGATGAGCTTCTTGACCTGCTTCTGGCTCTTTCCGCAGAACGAGCATTTCAGCAGGTCACCGCCGTCTCCGATGCGCGCCATGGTGGTGAGCCCTACTTCCTTCGGTATCGGTGCTTCGACGCTACCCGCTGGATCGGAAAGCCTCGACCGATAAAGGTGAATAGCGTCGGTGGTATTCGTTGTTCATCTCACGTATCGAGCGTGTCAGGTCGCGACTGTGAACATATCCCGTCAACGACCCCGGAGCGCCGCGGCACGCACCGCGAGTGCTGGCGTGTCGCACCGGAGTCTCGCGGTTTCCCATCGGGAAGGCGGTCGGGGAAGGCGGTCGGGAAAGCCGGTCAGGCGTTCTGCGTCGACAGCTTCCGGTACGCGAGCACCGTGTCGATGATCCCGTATTCCTTGGCCTGCTCGGCCGTCAGGATCTTGTCGCGGTCGGTGTCCTTGCGGATGACCGCCGGATCCTTGCCGGTGTGACGCCCGAGGGTCTCCTCCATCAGCGTGCGCATCCGCTCGATCTCGGCGGCCTGGATCTCCAGGTCGGAGAACTGGCCCTGGATGACCCCGCCCAGCGACGGCTGGTGGATGAGGATGCGGGCGTTGGGCAGCGCCAGGCGCTTGCCCGGGGTGCCGGCGGCCAGCAGGACCGCAGCCGCGGACGCGGCCTGCCCCAGGCACACCGTCTGGATGTCGGCGCGGACGTACTGCATGGTGTCGTAGATCGCCATCAGTGACGTGAACGAGCCGCCCGGCGAGTTGATGTACATGGTGATGTCGCGGTCGGGATCCAGCGACTCCAACACCAGCAGCTGGGCCATGATGTCGTTGGCCGACGCATCGTCCACCTGCACGCCGAGGAAGATGATGCGCTCCTCGAACAGCTTGTTGTACGGGTTGGACTCCTTGACACCCCAACTGGAGTGCTCGATGAACGACGGCAGGATGTAGCGCGCCTGCGGGGTCAGCCGGGGATCGGTGTGGTCAGGCATTCGACGCTCCTGAAATGTGGGCGCGGGTGATGATGTGGTCGACGAAGCCGTACTCGAGGGCTTCCTGAGCGGTGAACCAACGGTCGCGGTCGGAATCGGCCTCGATGCGCTCGAGGGGCTGACCGGTGAACTCGGCGTTGAGCCGGAACATCTCCTTCTTGATGACCGCGAACTGCTCGGCCTGGATGGCGATGTCGGCGGCTCCACCGGTGATGCCGCCGAGAGGCTGGTGCATCAGGATGCGGGCGTGCGGCAGGGCGAATCGCTTGCCCTTGGTGCCCGCGGCCAGGAGGAATTCGCCCATCGACGCGGCCATGCCCATGGCATAGGTGGCGACGTCGCAGGGGGCCAGCACCATGGTGTCGTAGATGGCCATACCGGCGCTGATCGAGCCACCGGGCGAGTTGATGTAGAGCGAGATGTCCTTGGTGGGGTCCTCGGCGGCCAGCAGCAGAATCTGGGCGCACAGGCGGTTGGCGATGTCGTCATCGACCTGCGAGCCCAGGAAGATGATGCGCTCGGCGAGCAACCGCTCGTAGACCGAGTCCTGGAGGTTAAACCCAGACATGCCCGAACGCATGTGAGTCACGCTTACCTGCTTTCTCGTGCTTTATCGAAACCGTGGGATCCAGAAACCGTGGGATCTACCTGACCCTAACCAACGGGGAGCGCAAGACACTCCCCCCGCACCGCGGATTTCGCCGTCGGCGTTACTCGTCCTCGGCAGACTCGGCGGCAGACTCCTCGGCGGACTCCCCGTCGGCCTTCTTCTTGCTGGCCTTCTTCTTCTCGGCCTTCTCGGCCTTCTCGGCCTTGTCCTCGGCCTTGTGGTCAGCCTTGTCTTCGCCCTTGTGGTCGACCTTCTTCTTGTCGGCCTTCTTCTTCTCGGCCTTCTCGGCCTTCACGGGCGCTTCGCCCTCGGCGTCACCCTCATCCCCCGGCGCACCGAAGAACTCGCTGGTGTCGACGACGTTGCCCGCGGTGTCGGTGACGGTGGCAGCCTCCACGACGGCGGCGACGGTCAGCCCGCGGCGGACGTCGGCGAAGATGGCCGGCAGCTGGTTGTTCTGCTGCAGCAGCTGCACCAGCTGCTGCGGCTCGATGCCGTACTGGCGCGACATCAGCACCAGCCGCTCGCTCAGGTCGTCCTGCCCGACCTCGATACCGAGATCATCGGCGATCGCGTCCATCAGCAGCTGGGTCTTGATCGCCTTCTCCGCGGCTTCGCGGTTCTCGGCGTCGAACTTCTCCCGCGAGCTGCCCTGAGCCTCCAGCGACTCCGCGAGCTTGGTCTCGTCGTGATCCAGACCGTGGATCGCGTTGTGCAGGGCCGCGTCGACCTGGGACTGCACGATGGTCTCCGGCAGCGGCACCTCGACGAGCTCGAGCAGGGTCTCCAGCGCGTTGTCGCGGATCTTCTCCGCCTGGTGGATGCGCTTGACGCGCTCGACCTGGTCGATCAGGTTCGCCCGCAGGTCGGCGATGGTGTCGAACTCGCTGGCCAGCTGGGCGAAATCGTCGTCGGCCTCGGGCAGTTCGCGTTCCTTGATGGACTGCAGGGTGACGGTGATCTGGGCTTCCTCACCGGCGTGATCGCCGGCGAGGAGCTTCGTGGTGAACGTCGCCGACTCGCCCTGGGACAGCCCGGTGATCGCCTCGTCGAGGCCCTCGATCAGCTGACCGGAGCCGATCTCGTGCGACAGCCCATCGGTCTTGCCGTCGGGGATTTCCTCGCCGTCTACGGTGGCGTTGAGGTCGATAGCCACGAAGTCGCCGGTCTGCGCCGCGCGCTCCACACCCTTGAGGGTGCCGAACCGCGCACGCAGCGCGGTCAGCTCGGTCTCGACCTCCTCATCGGTGACCTCGATGCTCTCGACGGAGATCTTCAGTGTCTTCAGGTCGGGCAGGTCGATCTCGGGGCGGACGTCGACCTCGGCGGTGAACACCAACTCCTCGCCGTCGGCGATCTTGGTGACCTCGATCTCGGGCTGACCCAGCGGCACCAGTTCGGTGCTGGTCAGCGCCTCGTTGTAGCGGCTGGGCAGGACCTCGTTGACCACCTGCTCGAGCACCGCGCCGCGCCCGACACGGGCCTCCAGAAGCTTGGCGGGGGCCTTGCCGGGCCGGAAGCCGGGCAGGCGGACCTGCTGCGCAAGCTGCTTGTAGGCGCGGTTGAACTCGGGCTCCAGCTCGGTGAAGGGCACCTCCACGTTGATGCGAACCCGAGTCGGGCTCAACTTCTCGACGGTGCTCTTCACTTCTGGACTCCTCGTTGGTCGGTCGACAGGTCTGCCGGTTGGGCGTGTCGGGGTGACAGGATTTGAACCTGCGGCCTTCCGCTCCCAAAGCGGATGCGCTACCAAGCTGCGCTACACCCCGCGTCTGTGCTCGTTGCGCCCGAAATCCTACGGCCCGGTAGCCGCGTTCTCCCACTCGAGTGGGCCCAAGTGGATCCCGAGTGGATCTGGACTTGCGGCCGCCGGTAGATTTGGGCCCGTACAAGCAATGCGGGCGTAGCTCAATGGTAGAGCCCTAGTCTTCCAAACTAGCTACGCGGGTTCGATTCCCGTCGCCCGCTCTCTGCCGCCGTCGACAGCAGGCGGAAAATGCGCATCGGCCGCCCCCATGGGGGCGGCCGATGCATTTCTATCGGGCTCGTCGCGCACGTCGGCGCGCCGGTCGGCTTATGGGCGGTTCTTGATCCCACGCATTGACCGGGGCCCGTCGCATCGGGCATTCGCGCTGGTAACGGCACGGTCGCGGTTTCGCGGCAATTTGCTTCGCGCCCGCGTTCGGTACCATCGCGTCCGTAGATTCTGGGGTCTACGCAATTCCATTCTTTGACGCCCTGCCGGGCGGGATCGTCCCACCAGGAGGGCTCAGAATGTCCCAGCAGATTCCCGTCAGTGGCACCTGCGCCCCCGAGTTCGATGCCGTCCGCGCGAATTTCGTGAAGAACTTCACCCACAACGG
>CAIOYU010000750.1 GCA_903862565.1 uncultured Actinomycetes bacterium
AGTTGATGGCCTGTGGGTCCTCCAGGTGCTGTGTGGTTTCGAGACGCTCGCTGCCGAATTGGGACTGCGGCCCTACCTTCCCAGGGCGGAGAGCGTGGACGCGGCATTGGCTCATCCGGTGGCCCGGGAGCTGCGCCAAGCCGGAGTGATCATCGGTGAAGCCGACGTGGACGAGCCCGTGCGTGAGTGGTTGACCGTCCTCGCCCGCCGCGAGATCGCACTGGTCATCTCCAGACAGCACTCCGGGGATCGCGCACTGCTGGCGCGGTTCGCGCACTGGTGGGTCACTCTGGAGCGCTGCTCCGACGTCATTCGACTCGGAGATGCCGGGGTGGCGGGGGGCGAGGACTCCGCGGCCCGGCTGGTCGGTGCCCTGATCGACCGGCTGTTCGCACCGTCGGCACCCGCCGAAATACGCTCGGCAACAGTCGATGTCGAGAAGCTGCTGGCCTCGGTCCAGCGCGGCGACACCCTCCACCGGCACCTCTCCCGGCTCGGACTCGACACCGGGCAGATCGCCGCACTGACGGTCGCAGGCGACCCGGCCCGGTCCACGCAATCAACGGTCGTGGCGATCCATTCCGGCCCGCGGGCCCACATCGACCCCGGTGCCGTCGCGATCATCGACACCCCGCGTGGGCGCCTGCTGTCCGAACAGGTGACCCGCGGCGGAAAGCCGTGGATGATCGTCGGCCCCGGATCGCCCGCCGCGGTCGAATCAGCCGTACGAACCATGCTGCGGCGCCTGCCTGCGCAGGCCGAATTGTTCTCCCAGAGAAAGGCAGATTAGGTGAGCAACTCCATCGCGAGGCACAGTCACCACCCCGAGCCCATATCCGGAACGCTGCGGATCTCGGACATGGTCGCGCCCCGCAAGATCCCGCCCGCGGCGGGGTGGCGAAAGCTGGTTCACACAGCGTCGTTCACGCTGATCAATCCCGGCGAGTCTCCCCTCGAACGGCACTACCGCGACCTCACCGAACGGATCAACCGCCATATCCGCCGGCAGTATGTGGTGGCCGTCATCTCGGGCAAGGGCGGGGTGGGCAAGACCACGATGGCGGCCGGCATCGGCGCGGTGTTCGCGGAGTGCAGGGCCGAGAACGTCGTGGCGATCGACGCGGTACCCGGGTTCGGAACCCTCGCCGGGCGCATCGACGAGTCGTCCCCGGGCGATTACGCGGCAGTTCTGGGCGACCCCGATGTCCGGGGTTATGCCGACATCCGGGAACACCTGGGGCACAACGCCATCGGTCTCGACGTCCTCGCCGGCAACCGGCACTCCGACCGGCCCCGCCCGCTGACCCCGGAGATGTTCGAAGGGGTGGTGGAGATACTGCGGCGCACCCACACGGTGATCCTGGTCGACACCTCAGACGACCTGGAGCACTCCGTCATGCCTGCGGTGCTGGATGCCTGCGACTGCCTGGTCTTCGTCTCCGGCCTGACCGCCGACACGTCGCTGCCCGTCACGCGTGCGATCGACCAGATCCGGGCGATGGGCCACCATGAGCTCGTCTCGCGCAGTGTGGTGGTTCTCAACGACACCACCGGCAGGCATGACAAAGATGTCCGCGCCTACCTGACCGAACGGCTCGGCCGGTCAGGGGCAGCGGTCGAGTTCATGCCGCACGATGCCCACCTGGCTGCGGGCGGGATCATCGACACCCGCGACGAGGTGGATAAGGCGACACGACTGCGACTGTTCGAGATCGCCGCTGCCGTCGCCGACAAGCACGTGCCGGCCTCCGATCAGGCACAGCGATGACGTCGACGAATCTCGCGGCTACCCTGCCGACGCAGTGCGCGGTCGCCGTTGTGTGCGGCGACCAGGTTGTCTCCCAGGTGTATCCGGCAACTGTCCCGGTCGAGGTATTCGTCGACGACGCCGTCGATCTGGTCGTCGCAGACCTGAAGCGACGCGGGGTAACCGGCCTGAAGCACGCTTCCGGCTACGAGTTGCAGAGGGTAAACGGCGTCCGGCTCGACATCACCCAGACACTTCACGAACTGGGCGTGGAGGACGGCACCGCGCTCGTCCTTACCGCCGCCGGAGACGGTGAACCCTATGAGCCGCAGTGTGAATCGCTGTCGACGGGACTGGCGATGGCCGGCAGGAAGCTCTTCCCGCCCGTCACCGAGCGGACCGCGGCCCAGACCGCCATCGGGATCCTGGCCCTCGTGGGCGCTGTCATCATCGGGTTGGGGGGCGAGGTGAGGTCGCGGAGCGACTCGCTGATGCCGGCGCTGATCGCCGGAGGCTACGGCCTCGCCCTCGCGGTCGGCGCCCTGTCGGTGTGGCGGGGCCGGCCCGAACGCCGGGACCTGGTGGGTGGCTTCGCGTGGCTCGCGGTCCCCCTGATCGGCCTCGGCGGCGCCGCGGCGGCACCCGGCAAGCTCGGGGCCCCGCACCTGTTCATCGCCTCGGCCGTGGGGCTCGTGCTCACTGTCGCCGCAGCAGCACTCACCAGATGCCACCTCGTCGGTCCGGCGAGTGCAGCGACCCTGGGCACGGTCGCACTCGCCGTCGCGGCGGTCGGAATGTGGTGTCCCGTGCCGGGGCAGTGGTTGGGGATGGGCACGCTGGTCGGTCTGTTGTTCCTGCTCACCGCTTCACCCACGGCAGCCCTGTGGGTTGCCCGCGTGCGGCCACCGCATTTCGGATCGGTCACCGG
>CAIOYU010000751.1 GCA_903862565.1 uncultured Actinomycetes bacterium
GAAGCGGGATCGGTTGGTGGCGGATCCGTTCCAGGCCACCTGCCGCCATGGCCTGTGCGGTATTGAGGTTGGTGAGGATCACCCGGCCCTGGCGGTCGATTCGGTCGGCATGGACGAGGTCGCGAACCTCGGCGGCTTGCAGGCTAAGTAGAGCGCTGGCGCTCGCGGTGGCCGGATCCTCGGAAGTGAGTTCGGCGACCCCCGCCACCGGAGCTACCCCGCGAAGCTCGGCGGCCTACTGCCAGGCATGACGAACCTGGCGGCGGCGCATCCGATCCACGACAGTCGCCATGTCGTCCGAGCCGTCATCGACAGCGATCAGAGCATTGCTGATAGCACGGCAGTTTCCAACCACGGTGCCCCACAGAGTCCGCGCTTCCCACCAGCGACTGTAGGCATTGCTATTGCGGAAACCGATGAAGATAGAGACAACAACTCCGAGCAACGGAACAATCGTCGCGGCATTCCCGAAGGCGATCTTGTCGGACAGTGCCGCCATCAGCGCGGCGACGACAACCACCGCCAATAGGTCGTACCGCAACATCCACAGCAGTACTCCGAGTGCCCTGATGACGCCGACCCGGCCGCTACTTCGGATCATGATCGGCTGGGCCCGTCTGGCCCAAATTCGTCAGACGCTGTGACGGTGACGAGAGTGCCGGCGCCCGCGCCGTTGTCGAATTCGATCGTCCCGCCAGCCGCCTCGATTCCATTGATCAACGAGGCGAGCCCAATATGGCCTTCGGTGACTCGGCCGGCGATGATGGCAGTGTCAAAGCCGACGCCGTCGTCGGCGACGCTGAGCACCGTCGCATCGGCGATTCGGTGCAGACCAACGCTGACCGTGGTGGCGCCAGAGTGTTTGTGCGCGTTGGCGAGCAGTTCGCGTGCGGCGCGATAGAGCAGGGCCTGGGCCTGCGGCCGACCGACATCGTCGAGGTCCGTGACGACATTGACGTCCCAGCGTTGCCGATATCTACCGACGAGGTCCTGCACGGCGGCGGCGAGTCCGACCTGGGCCAACACCTGCGGATGCAGCGAGGTGACGGTGGTTCTCAGGGTGGTTACCGCGTCGCGCAGCGCGGTCTCAAGTCGATCGAATCCTTCCTCATTCGGATGATCACGCAGCTCGTCGAGATCTAGTCGGGCAGCGAGCAGATTCTGCAGTGGCCCGTCGTGCAATTGCTCCGAGAGCTCCCGATTCTGTCGTTCCTCGGCCCGCATGGATTCGGCCACCAGTCGACGTCGTACATCGAGCAGAAGTTGAACCCGTGCCGCCCGCCGGGCGAGCGTGAAAGACAGTGCGGTGATGGCCACGGTCAGCCACAGTAGACAACCGACCTGGACGTAGACCACATCTGGGACCTGTTCCATCGCTTCGTCGCGGTGGGCGTAGACAACCCACGCCAGCAGATAGCCCAACGATGCGGCCAAGCCCAGCGCCCCGGTTATCAGAGGATTGTCGAGAAAGGCCACCGAGATCGGCAGTAGGAAGAAGATCGGC
>CAIOYU010000752.1 GCA_903862565.1 uncultured Actinomycetes bacterium
CCTTTGAGACTGGGTACAGCAGGAGGAGCCCCGACCCATCTCCGTACCCGCCGCGCGCCGGAGGATTGCGGTACTTGGCCAAATCTTCGGGTGTGGTCTCCCCGGTCAGGAGGCCCTCCGGTAGCCGAATGTCGATCACTCGATCGTTACGGCTCATCAGTGCCTTGATATCCGCGTAGGTGTTGGCTCCTATCTGGAGGAGCCTCGCGCGGTTGATGCAACCGATTTCGGTGCCGGTTCCCAGATCGATGGATCCCAAGTAGTCCGAATCCGCTGCACGACCCATGATCGCGACATTGAACCTGAGAAGCTCTCCTTCCTCGCGCCGGTCAAGGATGTAGCGGCTAATCAGCGGGCTGTCGAGTTCGCGGCTGTTCTCGTGAAAGTGGTACATCGACAGAAAGCTGACGATGTGTTGTGAATCAATACCTTCAAGGATTGTGATTCCGTCACGTGCAGTCCAGACCATCTCAGGTTGGATATTCGCGAGAAGCGTCTGTGCAGCCTTGACATTGTCTGCCAGCCACTCGGGGTCGCGGTGGTTGAAAAGTATGGTCTGCAGGCGCCGGTCGGCATACGAGGCCTCTGCTGTGCGCGCGTGCTGCATTTTGGCGGCAGAGGTTATGGCCAACGAGGGATGCGTACGGATCCTTACGCCGAACTGCTCCGGGGTCAGATGTTCGACCTCGAGTCTCTCCACGTCGTAGCGGATCTCCTGTTCGACGGTGGCGAGATGGTGGAACCAACCGCGCATTTCGTCAGTCATCCAAATGCGGGTCAGATCGGCGTAACCATTTCGATAGCCGAACCACCGGCCCATCTGTAGGAGAGTGTCGTAAGCCGACGCGGTGCGGACGAAGAACGAGACCGCCAGTCCTTCCAGGGTGAGCCCTCGGGAGAGGGTGTTGCCGCCAACTGCAACGATGACGCGCGGGTTGTCGTCGTCGAACGACAGGCGCTCCGGACTCCTAGAGTTGTCGACGATTACCTCTGCCGCTTCGGCCACCTCGGACATCACGCTGGCGATGTCCTCCCAGCTCACGTTCTCGAGGTCGAAGTCGGCTGCCGGGACGCGGTCGCATTCCGTTTCCCATTGCACGCGCAGCGTCTCCAGCAGGGCCGCGTCACCGCGTTGCAGGCGCTTGCGGATTAGCTCTAAATGGTCTCGGATAACGTCTGCAGTTCGTTCGTGGACGTCGATGTGTTGTGAGGTATGGACGAGGGCGGTTGCGTGGGGATTTCCCTTGCCACGGAAGCGTCGGGCCGCCGTGCTCATCAGGAAGTAACGCAAGGCCTCATCGAGGCTGTCGGTCACCCGTGGATCGAACTCGTGCCGCTTGGCTGCACCCTTCGGTTTGAGGTCATCCAATTCCTCGATGCCAACGGACCGCACGAAGTCGTGTCCGTCGTCGCCGACGTCGGTGGCATCGAAGTCCAGGGGCTCGCGGCCAAAGATTGCTTCCGGACCGATGTATGGAAGCGGGCGCGGGAGGTCGACGATGAAGTCCCGCGGGTAGAGATCCTGGTAGTCGCCTGGGTCGATGAGAACGTTCGCGAAGGGCGTTGCGGTGTAGCCAACGTAGGCGGATTTCGGCACCTTGTTGACGATGTCGCGGATAAGACCGTTGATGCGTGAAGGCTGCCGATCGGGTTTGGCGGTGTTGACAGTCGCTTGATCGGCCTCGTCGTCGATGA
>CAIOYU010000753.1 GCA_903862565.1 uncultured Actinomycetes bacterium
CGGGGACATCTCCGGCCACTTACTACCGGCCGGCGTCTTACTACCGGCCGGCGTCGGCCCGCCCGCGAGCCGCGTCGGGGGCGGTCGGCTGACCGCACGTGCCGGAAATGAACACGGCTGTCGACGCAGGCCGGTAGTAAGTAGCCATGACTGCACCCCGTGACCGCACGCACTGGCTCTATCTGGCCGTCATTGTCGCCGCCGTCGCCGGCATCGTCGTCGGCCTGGTGTTCCCCGGGGTCGGCACCAGTGTCGGCGTGCTGGGCACCATGTTCGTCAGCCTGATCAAGATGATGATCGCGCCGGTGATCTTCTGCACGATCGTGCTCGGCGTCGGGTCGGTCCGCAAGGCCGCGACCGTCGGCAGGATCGGCGGGCTGGCATTCGCCTACTTCATGGCGATGTCCACCCTGGCGCTAGCCATCGGGCTGGCGGTGGGCAACCTGCTGCATCCCGGTGGCGGACTGCACCTCACTGGATCGCTGGCCGGCAAGGGCGCACAACTGGCCGAGAAGGCCCACGAGTCCGGTGGCGCGCTGGACTTCATCAAGAACATCATCCCCACCACGCTGTTCTCCGGGCTGACGGCGGGAAACGTGCTGCAGGCGCTGTTCGTCTCGCTGCTGGTCGGGTTCGCCATCCAGGCCCTCGGCGCACAGGGCGAGCCGATCCTCCGGGCCGTCGTCCACCTGCAGCGCCTGGTGTTCAAGATCCTGGCGATGGTCCTGTGGCTGGCCCCGATCGGGGCGTTCGGGGCGCTGGCCAACGTGGTGGCCCAGACCGGGTGGGGAGCGGTGAAGAGTCTGGCAACGTTCATGCTGGGCTTCTACCTGACCTGCGCGGTCTTCGTGTTCGGGCTCCTGGGGCTGCTGCTTTTCTCGATATCACGGGTGTCGATCTTCGCGCTGGTGCGTTACCTGGCGCGGGAATACCTGCTGATCTTCGCGACGTCGTCGTCGGAATCCGCCCTGCCCCGCCTGGTCGCCAAGATGGAGCACCTCGGCGTCCAGCAGAGCACCGTGGGAATCGTTGTGCCGACCGGCTATTCGTTCAACCTGGACGGCACGGCGATCTACCTGACGATGGCGTCGCTGTTCATCGCCGACGCACTCGGAATGCCGATGTCGATCGGTGAGCAGATCGGTCTGCTGTTGTTCATGATCGTGGCGTCGAAGGGCGCCGCCGGCGTCAGCGGTGCGGGCCTGGCGACACTGGCCGGCGGTCTGCAGGCCCACCGGCCGGATCTCCTCGACGGCGTCGGCCTGATCGTGGGTATCGACCGGTTCATGTCCGAAGCGCGGTCGGTGACCAACTTCTCCGGCAACGCGGTGGCAACTCTGCTGATCGGGTCGTGGACGAACACCGTCGACACCGCCAAGGTCCACGCGGTGCTGGCCGGCCGGGACCCGTTCGACGAGGTCACGATGCTCGACGAGCGCGAGGGCCAGTTCACCCCCGACTGACGCCGAACGCTCTCCCGACGAAGTCCTCGGTGCCCTGCTTCCAGGCGACGACGAAGTTGCCGACGTCATCGCGGCTGATCGCCAGCGACGGGCAGAACCAGTTGCCGCCGTCATCGGTGAAGAAGTGCGGCGAGCCGACGACGCCGCGGGCCTTGCCCTCGTCCCAGTCCGCGTGGACCGCCGCCAGGGTGGCGTCGGCGTCCAGAGGCTCCAGCCCGAATCTCGCGGCGATCGGGGCGACCACCTCGGGCCGGCCGACGTCGAGGCCCTGCTCGAACACCGCATCACGCAAGGCCATACCGACCTCCTCGATCAGCACAGGGTCTGCGCTGCGGTCGGCAGCGGCCGTCAGCGCGAAGGCTGCCATCGACGTCGCGGGGAACGTCTCCTCGGAGAACCCGCCGAACAGGTCGGGGCGCACCGACCCGCGCAGGGCGACGATCTCGGCCCCGATGTGGTGCGGGTCCAGGGGTTTGCCGTTGATGAGCTCCAGCGGCCAGGCCCGGATGCGCAACCTCGGTTCGGTCAGGCCGAGTTCGCGGCGGCGGTCGATCAGGGTGTGCAACCCGGCGTGGGTGAACGGGCACAGGACATCGGCGAACACTTCCACGGTGCGCATAACCGTGAGGCTACCCGCCACAGCAAACCCGAATCGAGGACTTTAGGCCGCTGTGTTCAGTACCGGGCTCCCCATAATCTGAAGGCTCGCACACGAACTAAGGGGTCGCCATGAGTCGCAAGCCCTGCGTGGCGATCGGCGGAGGGACGATCGCTCTCGGCATCGGGGCGGCGATCCTGGCCGGAGGTTGCGGGACGGCATCGGCCGCGCCGGCCGACCCTGCGGCACCGACGGTTCAGACCGGCGGCCCGGCCCCGTCCGCCAGCCGAGGAAAGCCGCGCTCGACGCCCGTCCGCAGAGCGACGACGGCCGTCGCGCAGGCGGCCCGGGCCCCGCGGGGCTCGGTGCTGAACAACCAGTCCCCCACCCTGCGCCCGACACAGACCGGTCAGGGTTCCAACGGCGTCGTCAACGGTCAGCTCAACGCCGTCGACCCAGACAGCACCGCTCTGTCCTACTCCGTCACACAGAACCCGGTGCATGGCGTCGTCGCCGTCGCGTCGAACGGCAGCTACACCTACACCCCCGACAAGTCGTTGGCCGCCACGGGGACCACCGACTCCTTCGGGGTCAGCGTCAGCGACGCCGGCAGCGGGTTCCACCTCCACGGGGTCGCCGGACTGCTCAACGCACTGAGCTTCGGCATGCTGGGGCGCAGCGGCCACACCTCCACCGCGACGGTGGCGGTCGCCGTCGCACCGTTCGGACCGCCCAACCCGCCGCCCGTCGCCGGCCAACTCACCGCCGCCGACCTGACCCTCGAGGGCTTCTTCCGGGTGCCGACCGGATCGCTCGGTGCCGGGCAGTACGCCACATTGGCCTACGGTGGCGCGGCGATGGGCTCGCGCGTGGTGGACGGCCAGCGGCACTTCTTCTTCACCGGGCACCGCTACGCCAACGACCCGCTGATCGAAATCGTCGCGCCCGCAACGCTGAGTACCACCCCGGTCACCGCTCCGGTGGCGTCGCTGTACCGCTACTGGGGCGACATCTACGGCGGGCGGAAGGTCACCAGCGAGGAACCCACCGGCTCACAGGCCAACGCCAACTGGACGGAGGGACTGCTCTGGGATGAGGCCAACCAACGGATCCTGTGGTCCTACGGCAACTGGTATGCCGCCAACCACGTCAACAATCCGGTGCTCGGCGCGAGCACTCTGAACGCAGATGGATCCGTCACGGTTCAGGGGCCGTGGCGCACC
>CAIOYU010000754.1 GCA_903862565.1 uncultured Actinomycetes bacterium
CCGAAGGTCATCGAGCCCTCGTCGTCGATCAGGGCCGTCCGGTTCGGATTCCGGCGGGCGTTGAGCGCCGGGATCATGCCGACCTCGCCCCAGCGTTTGACGTCGGCCAGCAGTGCGACGTAGTTCTGCGGGGGCTCGATACCGAACGCACCGGAGGCGATCATCTTCTGCAGGTAGTGCAACTCCGCTGAGCCACGCTCCGCGTATTGGATGGCCTTGTTGATCGCCTTGCTGGCTAGGTCGGGAAGAATCGGCATGAACCCAGCGTAGGACGCCTGAGTTACTACTCTGGCGAATATGGTCCGATCGGACGCGACGACCCTGGAAGTGGCCGGTCATCCGGTCACCATCACCCACCCGGACAAGCCGGTGTTTCCCGCCAACGCCGATCGGCCCGCCGTCACCAAGATCGACCTGGTCGACTACTACCTGTCGGTGGCCGACGGCGCACTGCGCGGCGTGGCCGGCCGTCCGATGATCCTCAAGCGGTTCGTCAAGGGCATCGGTTCCCGTGAGAAGCCGGTCGAGGCCGTCTTCCAGAAGCGCGCCCCGGATAAGCGCCCGGAGTGGGTCGACGTGGCCGAATTGCGTTACGCGTCAGGCAACAGCGCCCGCGAAGCGGTGATTCACGACGCCGCCGGGCTGGCCTGGGCGGTCAACCTCGGGTGCGTCGACTTCAACCCGCACGCGGTGCGCACCGACGACCTCGAGCACCCCGACGAGTTGCGCATCGACCTCGATCCGCTGCCCGGCGTGCCGTGGGAGCAGATCCTCGACGTCGCAGCGGTGGTCCGGGAGGTTCTGAGCGATCACGGCCTGTCGCCATGGCCCAAGACCTCAGGATCGAAGGGCTTCCACGTCTACGCCCGCATCGCGCCGCGGTGGCCCTTCGCCGAGGTGCGACTTGCCGCGCAGACGGTGGCCCGCGAAGTGGAACGCCGCGCCCCCGATCTGGCAACCAGCCAGTGGTGGAAGGAGGAACGCCACGGGGTGTTCGTCGACTTCAACCAGAACGCCAAGGACCGCACGGTCGCGTCGGTCTACTCGGTGCGCGCCGTCCCGGACGCCCGCGTCTCCACCCCGCTGGAGTGGGCCGAGGTGCCCGGGTGCCGGCCGGAGTGGTTCACCATCGACACCGTGCCGGCCCGGTTCGCCGAACGGGGCGACCCGTGGGCGGGCATGGATGAGACGGCCGGATCACTGGACGGTCTGTTGACGCTCGCCGAGGAACTCGGTCCGGCGCCGCGCGCACCCAAGGACAAGCCGCTGATCGAGGTCGCGCGCACCAAGACCCGCGAGGAGGCTCTTGCCGCTCTGGAGGTGTGGCGCTCGCGGCATCCCTCGGCCGCAGCGTTACTGGAACAGGCCGACGTCCTCGTCGACGGGATGCGCGGGCCGAGTTCCGTCTGGTACCGGATCCGGATCAACCTCGAGCACGTCCCGGTGGACGCGCGGCCCCCGCAGGAGGATTTGATCGCGGACTACAGCCCCTGGCGGGTGTGAACCCGGCGGGGAATCACTGTGTCTCTCTCAAACTCGATATCACCGGCGCTATCGAGTTTCGGATGCGGTTCAATGCTGACATGGCCGAAAC
>CAIOYU010000755.1 GCA_903862565.1 uncultured Actinomycetes bacterium
ACCGGCTGCAGCCGGTGTTCGAGGTCACCGACAAGCAGTGGAACGCCGACTTCTACGGACCTGAGGTCGATGAGCATCTGGCCCGCGCCGGGCGCGTACTGGAGATGCTCTCCGAGCACCAGATGCAGGGCTGGCTGGAGGGCTATCTGCTGACCGGCCGGCACGGACTGTTCAACTGCTACGAGGCGTTCATCCACATCATCGACTCGATGTTCAACCAGCACGCCAAGTGGCTGAAGGTCACCAATGACATCCCGTGGCGCCGGCCGATCGCGAGCCTGAACTACCTGCTGTCCAGCCATGTCTGGCGGCAGGACCACAACGGCTTCTCCCATCAGGATCCCGGCTTCATCGACCACGTCGTCAACAAGAGCGCCGAGGTGGTCAGGGTGTACCTGCCGCCGGACGCCAACACCCTGCTGTCCACGTATGACCACTGCCTGCGCTCACGGCAGTACGTCAACGTCGTCGTCGCGGGAAAGCAACCGCACCCGAACTTCCTCACCATGAACGAGGCTGTCGCGCACTGCACGCGCGGCCTCGGTATCTGGGACTGGGCCGGGTGCGAGGAGGACGGCTGCGAACCCGACGTGGTGCTGGCCGCGGCCGGCGACGTGCCCACCCTGGAAGCGCTGGCGGCTGCGGATCTGCTCCGTAAGCACATCCCGGAGCTGAAGGTGCGGTTCGTCAACATCGTCGACCTCATGCGTCTTCAGGACGCGAGTGAGCACCCGCACGGGCTGACCAACCGCGAGTTCGACATGATCTTCACCCACGACAAGCCGGTGATCTTCGCCTACCACGGTTATCCCTGGCTGATCCACCGCCTGGTGTACCGGCGCAGCAACGACGCCCGGATCCACGTGCGCGGGTACAAGGAAGAGGGCACCACCACCACGCCGTTCGACATGGTGATGCTCAACGACCTGGACCGCTACCACCTGGTGATCGACACCATCGACCGCGTGCCCAGCCTGGGGTCGCGTTACGCGCGCCTTCGTCAGCAGATGGTGGACAAGCGCATCGAGGCCCGCGAATACACCCGCGAGCACGGCGACGACCTTCCCGAGGTGCGGGACTGGGTGTGGCCGGGCGCCGAGGGCGTCGTCGTCACCTCCACCATCGCGGCGACGGCGGCGACGGGCGGCGACAACGAGTAGAGGGGCTGACTCTATTCGCCGACCACCTCGACCGGGCAGCGCACGCCGGGTGCCCGGGACAGGCGGGCGTCGGCCGTCAGGAGGGCTATTCCTAGTGCCTCGGCCAGCGCGATGTACGCCGCGTCATACACGCTGACGTTCTGCCGAAGCTCCCAACAGCGGTGCAGCAGAGGGCGGTGCGACGCTCGCCGCATCGGGAGATCGGCGAGGTCCGCGAGCGCGAGTTCGGCCCGCGCCGAGGTCATCTGCCCGGCCTTCACCTGCCGGCGGAGGACCGACAGCACTTCGAGGTCGATCAGTTCCGGTGCGGCGAGGGTCTGACCTGCCAATGCGGCACGCGACGACGCACCGTCTGGCCCATCGTCCCCGAGTGCGACCGACAGGACACTGGCGTCAACGACGATCACGATCGCTCCGGATCGCGCTCACCGCGACCGAGAACGACACCGAGCCACCCGACCGATTACCAGCGCGGTCGAGGACCTCCTCCAGCGTGGGCATCGCGGCCTCCTCGATCAACCGGCTCCGCAGGTATTCCTGCAGCGACTGGTGTGCACGCGCCGCCCGCTGCCGCAGGACGGCGTGGGTCTCCTCGGGGACGTCTTTGATCTGCACACTCGTCATAGCGCCATTTTGGCGCCACTGGCGCCACAACGCAAGCGTTGAGCACCAACCCAACCCCGCCACGCCTTACGTTCAGGTGGCCGAAGTGCGAATTCACCCTTAAGATTCTTCTACCGCTGGAGAACACGGCCGGCCCGGACCTGAGGATGCTCATGGGACTGCGCAAGTTGGAGCCGGAGCCGCTGGCCGAAGCTGTCGAGGCCGTCGACCCAGTCCCGGAGTTGCAGTTCCGAACCATCCACGGCTACAAGCGCGCGTTCCGGATCGCCGGGTCCGGCCCCGCCCTGCTGCTGATCCATGGCATCGGCGACAACTCGGTGGCCTGGGAACCGGTGCACAGCCGCCTGGCACGGCGGTTCACCGTGATCGCCCCCGATCTGCTCGGCCACGGCCAGTCCGACAAGCCGCGCGCGGACTACTCGATTGCGGCCTACGCCAACGGCATGCGCGACCTTCTCAGTGTGCTCGACATCGACCAGGTGACGGTCATCGGTCACTCCCTGGGCGGCGGCGTGGCCATGCAGTTCGCCTACCAGTTCCCGCAATTCGTCGAGCGCTTGGTGCTCGTCGGCGCCGGCGGTGTGACCAAGGACGTCAACATCGCCCTGCGACTGGCGTCGCTGCCGGGCGGCGGAGAAGCGTTGGCGCTGTTGCGGTTACCCATGGTGGTGCCCGTTCTGCAGATCGCCGGGAACCTGCTCGAGGCCGCCATCGGGTCGACAGGACCCGGCAGCGACATCCCCAACGCGCTGCGCATCCTCGCCGACCTGCCCGAGCCCACCGCGTCGGCCGCATTCCGGCGCACCCTGCGCGCCGTGGTGGACTGGCGCGGACAGGTGGTGACCATGCTGGACCGATGTTATTTGACGGAATCCGTTCCGGTGCAACTGGTCTGGGGCGACCAGGATGTCGTCATCCCGGTCAGCCACGCCCATATGGCCCATGCCGCGATGCCCGGCTCGCGCATGGAAATCTTCCCCGGAGCGGGGCATTACCCCCACCACCACGATCCTCTCCGGTTCATCGACCTCGTGGAGGGGTTCATCGACTCCACCACCGCGGCCAGCCACGACCACACAAAGTTGCGGGAGTTGCTGCGCCAGGGTCGGACGGAGGATTCGGTGTCCGGGCCGTTGAGCGCCCGGGTGGCGGTTCTGGGCGCGCTCGAGCACGACGAGCGAAGCGCCACTTAGGTTTCCGGGTTTTCGGACCCAAATAAAAGCTCTGGCCCGCCGCTCCGAGTGAGCGACGGGCCAGAGCTTTTGGTGACTAGTTAGCGGGTGGCGCGGACCTTGGGCGACGACGCCGCGGTCTTGGCTCCACCGGTGTTGCTGTCGGACTTGCTGCGAGCCGGCTTGGCCGCCTTGACAGCGGTCACCGGCGCCGCAACGCTGGTAACCGACGGCTGAGGAGCGGCGACGCTGGTCACCGCGACCGGGGCCGGGGCCTCCACTGCCGGCGCCGCTTCAGCAGCCGCCACCGGGGAAGCGGTCCGAGCAGCGACAGCGGTGGCCGATTTGACCGAAGCCGCTGAGGAACCGGTGTTCGGAACGATGATGCCCCAGAACGGCTTCGCCA
>CAIOYU010000756.1 GCA_903862565.1 uncultured Actinomycetes bacterium
CATTGCGGATATCCCTTCTGGCCGGTGACAGTCGGAGTGACTGTTCATGTCGGACGTTAGAGCAGATTCCCGGCATTAGCAGCATGCCCCCGAGGGGTCGGGATGACTCTGGTCGACTATGTGCCAGGCGAGGTCGGAAGGAATGGGTGAGAATGAGAACCCCTGGGACGCAACAGGAATTGACGCCCTCTGAGGCCTATGACGAAACTCTAGTGCATGCACGTTAGTAGTAACCGTTGCGGCCGCTCCCACCACCGGTGTAGCTGGTTTCAAACGGCGAACACGAGGGGTCCGTGAGTGGAATCTGGCTGAATGAGGATGCGCAGTAGCAGTAGTTTACGGCGGCTGCGGCGTGTATGACGTTGGCTTCATCAAAGGAGTAATCCCCCATCCGCATCAACTCATATACGGCATCAAGGTCCGTTGAACCACCTATAACGTCCTCGCACCACCTCTGACCCTGACGTATCTGGAGCCCTGGAGCATACAAAATGCCCTTCTTTGCAAGGCTATCCAAGAAAGACTGATCCTCCGCAGTAATCTCACCCGGGTTAGCGGTTGCACTCGCTGGGAAGATGAGGGCTACCAACGCGGCGACCGCCGTTACCGCCGCACAAAACTTTTGTCTCGACATTGACATATGACGCTCCTAGCTTCCCCGAATCAGCGCGGCACGGACTCGATATTGCCGTAACACGGCGCGCCCCATAGCCCGCGTCCTGCCGACTGCGCTTCCAGTTCCGCTGCGGCGATCGCCGGGTACCGCTCGACCGGGTTGCCGTCGTAGACATACGCCAGCGCGAACCCCGCCCGCACGACCTCGACCGAATAGTCCCAGCCGTCAGGGCGCACCAGATAGGCCAGCGTGCGCCCGTAGCGGTCGGTGCGGTCCTGGGTCGGATCGGGCTGGACCGCGACCTGCTGACCGAGCAGGTTCGCCTTAGCGAACGCCGTCGCCTCGGGTCCGAAACACCCGACCGTGTAACCGGGTTTCTTTGTCTCGGGTGTGTCGATACCGAGCACGCGGATGCGGAGCCGACCGCGAACATCGTCGCGCACGTCGATCGTGTCGCCGTCGACCACCTTCAGCACGACCGCCGTTGCCGCGACCGGATCGGCCCGAGGCTTACCGACCGGCCCGGTCAGTAGTAGCGCAGCGACCGCCAGCGCCGTCAGGGCTATCCGGAGGACTCGCACGCGGTCCCGTCGTCGTCCCGGTCGCCGTCAGGCCAGTAATCTTCGCTGTCCTCGGGGATGTTGAACACCCCATCCTCGGCGGCCTCGGTGCAAGTGTCGTAGCTCGGTCCTGCCGATGCCGTCGGTGCCAGCCCCAGGCCGATGCCGGCAGCCATGACGGCGACTGGAATCATTCTGCGATTCACGTTTGTCCTCCCGTAGCCACTATGACCCCTATCGCCTGATCCCGACGGGGTATTACGGGCGTTTGATTCCAACCGGGGGACTGCCGCGAAATCCGGATCGGACACCCAAACCACGTCGACTCGGGCGGCGTCGACGCGGTCTGGACGGCGCTAGCTGCCCAACGCCCACGTCTCGAAATTGGCTCTTAGCTTTTGCGCCGGTGAATCGCCACCATCCCGTTGGACATGGACTCCTGTCTGCCC
>CAIOYU010000757.1 GCA_903862565.1 uncultured Actinomycetes bacterium
TATTACGGCTGGAACAAGGTGTGCAACAGCCGCGGAATCCTGCCCGGTATGCGCGCGATCATCAAACACATCGGCGACGACGAACGCCGTCACATGGCCTGGGGCACCTTCACCTGCCGGCGCCACGTCGCCGCCGACGACAGCAACTGGCAGGTGGTGCAGGACCGGATGGGTGAACTCATGGGACTGGCCGTGGCCAGCGTGGAGGCCGACCCCTTCAACTTCGCCGACGAAGCCCCGTTCGGCATCGACCGTGATGAGTTGTCGGCCTACGCCGCCGACAAACTCACCCGCCGGCTTGGTGCGATCGAGAGCGCCCGCGGCGCCGACGTGCGCGTGATCGACCGCGACGTGACACCGGAAACCCTCGAGGAGCAGTTCCACACCGAGGATCAACTCGCTGCAGCCGGCTAGACAGATGGCGTGGGCCTCGGACCCGCTCAGCGAGCCTGGGAAGGGTATGGAGATCGACGGTCCCGGCGGCGACCGGCCGCCTCAGCGCCATGGCGTGAGTCGCCGCACCCTGTTGACGACAGCAGCCGCCACGACGGTGCTGGGTACCGGCGCCGGAGTGTTGCTGGCAGGCCGACAGACCGGTACGCCGAGCCTGTGGGCACAGCCCGACCGCGCCGGCGCACCGCCGGTGTCCGGAATCCATCTGCAGTTCGGCTCTGACGCCGCGACCAGCATGGTCGTGTCCTGGCACACGACCGGCCAGGTGAGCAATCCCCGCGTGATGCTGGGGACACCGACCGGTGGACTCGGCAGGACAGTCGATGCCCGCACCGTCACGTACCGGGATGCCAAGTCGGGCAACGAAGTCCGGGCACACCATGCCGACATCGACGGGCTCATCCCGGACACCGACTACATCTACGCCGCCGTGAACGACGGGGCGGCACCCGAGCTGGGCAGCTTCCGCACCGCTCCCGTGGGCCGAGTTGCGCTGCGGTTCAGTAGTTTCGGCGACCAGTCGACGCCGGTCCTCAACGCCAAGGTCGCCGGGAAGTATGCCAACGACAGCAATGGATCGCCGGCCGCCGGTGACATCACCGCAGCGGTGGAGAGCTTCAACCCGCTTTTCCATCTGGTCAACGGCGACCTGTGCTACGCCAACGCGGCGAGTGACCGAATTCGCACGTGGTCGGACTGGTTCACCAACAACTCCCGCTCCGCCCGGCACCGGCCCTGGATGCCCGCGGCAGGCAACCATGAGAACGAGTCGGGCAACGGCCCCATCGGGTATTCGGCGTACCAGACGTTTTTCGCGCTTCCCGACAGCGGTTCGGAGCCCGAGGTGCGCGGCCTGTGGTACGCGTTCACTGCGGGGTCAGTCCGGGTGATCAGCCTGAACAACGACGACATCTGCATCCAGGACGGCGGGGACTCCTATGTGCGCGGCTACTCCGGAGGCCGTCAGAAGCGTTGGCTGGAAGCCGAACTCGCCTCCGCCCGAGCCGACCAGGGCATCGACTGGATCGTGGTCTGCATGCACCAGACTGCTGTGTCCACCGGGCAGCGGACCAATGGTGCCGACCTGGGCATCCGCACCGAATGGCTGCCGTTGTTCGACCGCTACGGCGTCGATCTGGTGGTGTGCGGCCATGAGCACCACTACGAACGCGCGCATGCGATCCGGGGAACGCTGGGCACTGACACACTGACCCCGGCACCGGTGAGCGCCGACGACGGTCCCATCGACACCACCGAGGGGACGGTCCACCTCGTGATCGGCGGCGGCGGCACGTCGATTCCCACGAACAGTCTGCTGTTCCCGCAGCCGCGCTGCCGGGTGCTGACCTCCGTCGCGCCCCTCGCCGCAGGGGCACGCCGGCGTGTGCCGACCTACGTCGAGGAGGCCGCTCCGTGGTCGGCCTTCCGCGACTCGCAGAACCCCTACGGCTTCGTGGTGTTCGACCTCGATCCGGGCACACCCGGCGGGACGACGTCGATCTCGGCGACGTACTACGCGTTGGGAGCGGACGGTTCGGTGACACCGGTGGACCAGTTCACCATGGTCCGCCCCCGCACCGACCGCTGACGCTCACCGCAGGATCGCCCGCGCCGCCCGCTCGGCGATCAGCATCACCGGGGCGTTGGTGTTGCCGGAGGTGATCGTCGGCATCGCCGAGGCGTCGACCACGCGAAGGCCCGCGACGCGATACACGCGGCAGTCGGTGTCGAGCACGGTGGTGTTCGACTGCGGATTGCCCTGGGCGTCAAAGGCTCCCATGGTGCAGGTGCCCACCGGATGGAAGATCGTCGTCCCCAGTTCGCCGGCCGCGTGCTGCAGCTGTTCGTCGCTGACCAGGTCCGGGCCGGGCAGCATCTCCTGCGGGTCGTAGGGGGCCAGCGCCGGTGCGGCCATGATCTGCCGCGTCATCCGCAGCCCGCGCACCGCGGCGCGGCGATCGGCATCGGTGGACAGGTAATTGCAGAAGATCGTCGGGGCGGTCAGCGGATCGGCACTGGCCATCCGCACATGGCCCCGTGAGCTGGGTCGCAGGTTGCACACCGAGGGAGTGATCGCCCCGAATTTGTGCAAGGGTTCGCCGAACTTCGGCAACGACAACGGCTGCACATGCCACTCCAGGTCGGCACTGGGCAACCCCGGCTCGCTCTTGGCGAACGCCCCCAGCGTGGACGGCGGCATGGTCATGGGGCCTGATCGCGCCAGCAGGTACTGAAGTCCCATGCCCGCCCGGGTGAACCAGTTGCGGTACAGCGTGTTGACGGTCGGGGCGCCCTGAATCCGGTAGACGGTTCGCAGCTGCAGGTGATCCTGAAGGTTCTCCCCCACCCCCGGCAGGTCGACGGCCACCGGCACCTGATGTTCGGTGAGCAGGCCGGCCGGGCCCAGACCCGAGACCTGCATCAGCTGCGGCGAGCCGACGGCTCCGGCGCTCAGGATCACCTCCCGGCGGGCTCCGACGTCAATGCTTCTGCCGTCCTTGAGGATTCGCAGTCCGGTGACGCGGTGTCGCGCGGTGGTCCAGGCGCCGTGGCGCTGGTTCTCCCCGACCTGGTCGTCCATCAGAAGCCGGACGGCCTGGGTCCGGGTGTAAACGGTGAGGTTGGGTCGGTGGGCGACGGGATGCAGGAAGGCGTCGGCCATCGACCAGCGGCGGCCGCGTCGTTGGTTGACGTGGAAGTACGCGCTGCCGGCGTTGTCGCCCCGGTTGAACTCCTCGATGGGGGCGATGCCCACCTGGGCGGCGGCGGCCTGCCACGCATCCAGGATCTTCCAGCTCACCCGCGGCCGTTCGACGCGGATCTCGCCATCGGCGCCGTGCCAGGCGTCGGCCCCGCCGAAGTAGTCCTCCAGGTCCTTGTAGATGGCCAGGGTCTCACCCGGCCCGTCCCACAGCCATCGGGGGTCACCGGTGGCCTGGGCCCACAGGTCGTAATCGCTTGCCTGACCGCGCATGTGGATCATGGCGTTGATCGACGAACTACCACCGATCACCCGGCCGCGGGCGTAGTGGATGCTGCGGCCGGCCAGACCCGGATCGGCCTCGGTGGCGAAACACCAGTCGGTGCGAGGGTTGGCGATCGTATGCAGGTAGCCCACCGGCACCTTGATCCAGAACCAGTCGTCGTCGCCGCCGGCCTCGATCAGCAGCACCCGGTGAGCGGGGTTGGCGCTGAGCCGATTGGCCAGCAGGCAGCCCGCACTGCCTGCGCCCACGATGACGAAGTCGAATTCAGGGTCGAATTCGGGGCCCGAACTCATGGCATCGGTCCTCCCTGACGTCGGATGCGTCTGCCCAGTGTGCGCGATGACCGCGATCGGTGGCGACAGGTTCGCGGAGAGTCTATTTCGACCTCCGTCGCCGTTGGGTGTGCTTACAGTGGCCAGCTATGCGAGAGGCGACGACTGGCAAGGCGACGGTCTTGACACTGAGCCTGGGAAACGCCATCGCGCTTGGCGACCCGGCACTTCTCTCGTCTAACATCGCGGTCATCCGAAGCGGGCTGCAGCTATCGCTCAGCACCGCGAGTCTGGTGACGTCAGGCGCTTTCCTCACGCTGGCCGCCACCATCCTCGGAGTCGGTGCGTTGGGAGACAAGTACGGCGGGCGCAGGATGTTCCTCGTCGGGGCCTGCGGCGCGGTGGCGTTCGGCCTTCTCGCGGCGGCGGCACCCAACGTCGTGGTACTGGTGGCAGCCCGTGCCGGAGCCGGGATCTCGTTTGCGTTCCTGCTGTGTTTGTCGCTGGCGATTGTCAATGCCGTGTTCCCGCCAGAGCGGATACCGGGTGCGATCGCGTTGTTCGTCGGGGCCGGTATGGCCTTCTCCATAATTCCCCCGATCACAGGGAGTCTGTTGATCGATCATTTCGGCTGGCGCAGCGGCTTTCTCATCACGCCTGCCCTGGCGGCGGTCCTGCTGGTCCTGACCCTCAGATTCGTGCCGGAGACACCGCGTTCGCACCGGGCCCCCGACGTGATTGGCATGCTGCTCGCGGCTGTGTCGCTGATCGCTCTGCTGTACGGGATCCCTCGCTTGCACCAGGGTATTCACACCCCAGTGGTGATCACCATCGCGAGCGGCTCTCTCGGCGTCGTGGCGTTCTGGTGGTGGGAATCTCGCACTGAGGCGCCGGCACTGGATCCGCACATCTTCCGGTCTCCCGCCTTTGGGGCCGCGACGGTCACCGCAGCGATGTACGCCTTCGTCATGGGCGGATCGGCTGCCGTCCTTACCGTTTATGTGGTCATCGTCCGCAGCTCGCCTGCATCGCTGCTGCATCTGCTGTACATCCCGGGCACCCTGCTGGCCGCGCTGACCGCCACCGGCGCCGGTCGACTTGCCGCCCGAATCGGTGAAAGCGTGATCATGGTAGGAGGGTTGGTAATGCTCGCGATCGCGATGGCGATCCGGCTCGTGACCAGTGAACACACCCCGATGTTCATGGTGGCGGTCGTGATGGCAGTCGGCGCGATTTCCGGAGCCGTCGTGCAGACCACTCTGACGACGGTACTGATGACCAGCGCACCCCCGAGCTTGGGTGGGATTGTCTCGGCGGTGAAGTCCAACGTGCAATCCACTGCGTATGCGTTCGGATCTGCCCTGTTCCCACTGCTGGGCGTCGCCCTGTTCCATCAGATCGGTGGCAGGAAGCTTGAGGGTCAACGCGTCACCCCTGAGCAGGCACGTGACATTCTCCGCCTGGCCCACCTGCACGGCGTGAGTCAGGGCATACCGAATGTGAGCGCGAATGATCCGCAGCGCACCGAGTGGGTGATCTCGGCCGCTTCGTCAATCTGGATGGACGTCGGGAAGATACTGAGTCTGACGATGTCCGCCCTGCTGCTGACCGCCGCCGCCCTTGCGTTCGCAATACTGCGTCCGGGTCGTATCTCACCGCGCGCTGCGGCGCGTCACGGTCACGGTGATTGAAGCCTGACGGTGATTGGTCCTGACGGAATCCGCTCTGCCAGAATGACAGCCGTGGCAGATATCGCGGATCCGGTCTCCAATGTGTCCGACACCGCACGCTGGGTGGCGGTGTACCGGGCTGATGAATCAGCACGGCCGGACGCTTTGTTCCACGACCCGTTGGCTGAACGGTTGGCCGGGCCGCACGGCCGTGCGATCGTCGCCGCCGCGCCGCGCCGCCTGCGCGACGGCTGGTGGCTGGTGGCCCGCACCAAGGTGATCGACGACCTCATCGCCGAGGCGATCGCCGACGGCTGCGACCGGGTGCTCAACCTGGCCGCCGGCCTCGATACCCGGCCCTACCGGTTGGACCTGCCCGCTGAATTGCTCTGGTTGGAAGCCGATTTCGCGCCACTGGTGGCCGAGAAGGATCGGATGCTGGCCGATGAGAAGCCGCGATGCCGGCTGGTCCGCCGCGGGGTGGACCTCAGCGACGCAGCCCAGCGCGAGGCCTTCCTGACCGAGTCGCTGGCCGGGGCGTCGAAAGCGTTCGTCCTCACCGAGGGCCTACTGATGTACCTCGACGACGCCGACGTGAGGGCGTTGTCCGACGCGCTGCACTGGCCCGCGATCAGTTGGTGGACAGCAGATTTCGCATCCCCAGGATTGAGGAAGTCGATGAACGACCGGTCCGGCGGGCTGCTGCGCAATGCACCGTTCCGCTTCGCCCCCGACAACGGGGTGGCGTTCTTCGAGAAGCTGGGCTGGCGGGTCGAGTTCGCCGAGTCGGTGCTGGCGTCGGCCTACCGCTTCAACCGGCTGCCGTGGTTCATGCGACTGGTGGCCCGGCTGCCCCAGCCCGATCTGCGCCGGCCGGGCACCAAGCCCTGGAGTGCGGTGGTCTGCCTGCGGTCGACGTAGCGTTGCCCCATGAGGTCGTTCACCGTGCCCTACACCGACCACCAGATCGACGTCGACACCGACCGCCGCGTCGTGATGATGTTTCTCAACGCATGGAATCGCGAATCCAGCGGCACCCCCGACGAGACGTACACCTTCGAGGCGCTCCGCGCCGACCGGGGTCTGATGGTGGCACTGACCGCGATGCTCGCCGGCAACGACGCGGCTGAACTTGAGCGCCTCGTCACGGCGTGATCACCGGCACCGGCAGTAGGTTCGATGCGGGCACTGAGGACGATGCGGGCACTGAGGAAATGGAAGAGGGACGATGACGCGGCTTGACGATGTCGGGAACGCCGACGGATGGCGATGCTGGCTGTGCGACGAGGCCGTCGACCCCGAGATGTCGGTCAACGACGACCGCGGCCCGAGCATCGACAGCATGACCAGCCGGAACAAAGCCAAGGGCAAGGGGCCGGAATCGGTGTTCGGTAGCGAGCGGCTCGCGCACCGGGGCTGCAACACCAAGAAGGGCGCCGTGGCCCCGGTGGTCGAGTGGCCGAAGGAGCTGTTCGTTTCAGATCCCGCCGTCATCGTCACGAGCGTCGAGCGGTTGGCCCGCAAGCGCGGCAACGAAGCAATGTGCCGCTGCCCCAGCGAGTCCGATGCCGTCGCCGCCGCCGAGTGGTTGGTGGATCGCATGAGCCGGCTGGCTCCCGGCCTTCACCTCGAATCGCGGATCCAAGCCGGGGGCGGGCAGTACCTGGTGGTGCTGTCCTCGTAGGTGCCGGCCTACTCGTCCGCGACTCGCACGCCCACAGCGACGGCCTGCTGGCCGCCGGTGACGCGCGTCAGGTGACCCATGGTCCCCGCATCCTCGAGCAGGACGACGTCGCCCGCTGACAGAGTTCGTTCGGTGCCGTCGCCGACGGTCACGGCGAGCGCACCGGACAACAGGAAAAACCATTGACGGTAGGGCGAGGGATGCCATGGCCCCGACCAGTCAGGGGCAAAGCGCAGCA
>CAIOYU010000758.1 GCA_903862565.1 uncultured Actinomycetes bacterium
CGTCGCCGCCCTTACCGCCTGTGCCGTCGCCACCCTTGGTGGCGGTGGCTCCGCCGGCGTCGCCGCCCGGTCCGCCGTTACCGCCTGCGCCGCCGTTGCCGCCGTTGCCGCCTGCGGTGCCGTCGGTACCTGCGGTACCCGCGGACTTCGCGTCGGTGCCGTTGGTACCGGCGATGCCGCGGAGGCCCCTACCGCCTGCGGCGCCGTTCCCGCCTGTGCCGCCGTTGCCATCGGCCCCGGCCTTGCCGGTGGCACCGGCTGTCGTCCCTGTGCCGCCGGTGCCGGCAGCACCCGCGGCGCCGCCCTTGCCGCCCGCGCCGCCGTTGCCGCCGGCCTGGCCGTTGGGGTTGCCGTTCGTGCCGTCAGCACCCGTGGCGCCGTTTCCACCGTTACCGCCGCCGGCGCCGCTGCCGGCGTCGCCGCCCCTACCGCCGATGCCTGAGGTGGAGCCGCCCTTGCCGCCCGCACCGCCGTTGCCACCGGCCCCGCCGTTGCCGCCGGTGGCCCCGGCCGTTCCCGCGACGGTGCTTTCAGCGCCGGTCGATCCCGTCGCGCCGTTGCCACCGGCCCCGCCGGCGCCACCGTTGCCCACGGCGCCGCCGTTGCCGCCGGCGCCGCCGTTACCTCCCCGGGTGCCGGCGAGCAGTGTGGAGAACCCGGTACCGCCCGCCCCGCCGTTGCCGCCTGCGGTCGGAGTCGAACCGCCCGTGCCGTCCTTGCCGGCGGTTCCGCCGCCGCCGGTGCCGGCGGATCCACCCTTGCCGGCGTTGCCGGAGGCGCCGGGATCAGCGCCGTTGCCGCCGTTGCCGGCGTCGGGGTGGGCGGCGGTGCCCTCCGCGCCGCGCCCGCCGTTGCCACCCGCGCCGCCGGTTCCGCCGTTGCCGCCGTCGCCACCGTCACCGGCGCGACCGGGGGCGGCGACGAGCAGACCGTAGCGAGCGGTGCCGGCGCTGCCCCCGTTGCCACCGTTGCCGCCCGCGGTTCCGGTGCCGCCGGTGGTGCCGTTGTAGCCGTCGCCGTTGTTGTCGGTGAAGCCCTTGGAGTCCGGCCCGTCGTTTCCGGCCGCGCCTGATCCGCCGTTGCCGCCATGTCCGCCGGCACCGCCGGCGCCGGCACCGCCGACGAGCAGGGAGCCGTTCCCGCCGTTCCCGCCGATGCCGCCGTTGCCGGCCACCGCCCGCGCCGCCGCGTCGCCACCGCGGCCACCAGCGCCACCGGCACCGCCCTGGCCGGCGATCCTGCTGGCCGAGCCGCCGTTGCCACCACGCCCACCGGCCCCGCCGTCGACGTTGTTCTGGACACCGGCCGAGGTGTTGTCGCCGCCGGCGCCGCCGGCGCCGCCGGAACCGGCCACCGACAGCCGGCCGGTGTTCCCGCCGTTCCCGCCGTTGCCGCCGCTGCCCTGGGCGAGAAACGCGGTGCCGCCGTTGCCGCCGGCCCCGCCGGAACCGGACACCAGCCCGCCGGTGCCGCCATGACCGCCGTCGCCGCCGTTCTGCCCGAACCCACCAGCACCGCCGGCGCCACCGGTGCCGAGCGCCGACAACGCCCCGGCATTCCCGCCGTCGCCGCCACGCCCGCCGACCCCGTCGGTCCCGGTCGCCCGACCACCGTCACCGCCGCGCCCGGCCGCACCACCCAGCGAGAACGCCCCGGTGGCGCCACCGGTGCCGCCGGCACCGCCGACCGCGCCGACACCGGTGGACGTGCCGCCCATGCCGCCGTAACCGCCGTCACCGGAGATCAGACCGCCGCGGCCGCCGTTTCCGCCGGCGGTGCCGACCAGTCCGGAGACACCTCCGCCGCCGTCGCCGCCATGACCGAACATCCCGGCCGACCCGCCGGCACCGCCGTTCCAGCCGTTGCCGCCGTTGCCGCCGAACGTTCCGGCCCGCCCGCCGGTGCACGCCTGGGCTCCGGTGCAGGTCGCGGCCGTGTAGGAGAACCCGTTGCCGAACAGCAGGCCGGCATCGGGACGGGCCGCGGTGCCGTCGCTGACGAAGATCCGGATGACGTTCGCGATCGGATTGGCGTTCGGCGCCCCCGTTGCGGCTGCGACGGGGGAGGCGCTCACGATGGCCGTCGGGCCGGAGTCGGCCGACCTGCGCTCCAGTTCGCGACGGCTCGCCGCCGCCACGGTCCAGGCCAGCGGCGCTGCCGCCGGACCACCGTCATTGCCGCAGGTAACCAGCCAGGACATCCCGGTCGCGGCCATACCGGCCGCCCGGGCGGCGGTCATCGCCGGGGCGCCGGCGGCCGGAGCCACCCGTGTGGGTGTCGACGGCAGCGTCAACGCCTGTGCTGCGACGTCCCCAGCGCCCGAACGGGCCGCCGCAGGTTCTTGCCGGCGTGGCTGCGTCAGGGAAAGAGTTGTCGCCGAGGATGATTCGGTTGCCGACTCAGTGGACGCGACACGTGTCGCGAGCGCGGGACTGTCGACCTCAGGGGCGTCCGAACCGCGACGGGACGGGCCCGTTAGCGGTAACGCCGGGGTGTTCATCGCGATCTGACCACGCCCGGGGCGGCCGCTGGCGGCCGCTGGGGCGGGCGTCTCTGATGCCGGCCCACGTCGACCCCGCGGGAACGGCGCCTGCGACGCCGGTTCGTCGGCGGTGCGCGCGGATTCCGCTGGACTGCGCGTCACACCCCGATGTCCCGAAGGTGCGGGCGAGGTGTCGCCGCAGGAACCGCAGGCGCCAGCCGACCCCGTCGTATCCGCGTAGGCGGCAAAGGGAACCGAGGCCACGGCGGCGCCGATGCCAAATGCCACCGCAAGCGCACCGACTCGGCCGACGTACCGGGAGTAGCCGGCCGCCGACTGCTTAGGCGAGCCGGTGCGTACCGAGATCACGCGAACAGCTGGGCCAGGTGTGTAAGCGGGCATGTGGGTTCCTTCGGCTTGCGGGGCTCGCACTGCGCTCCTCCGGGTGAGGGCAATCAGCGGGTCGACAATTAGCGGAAAGCTACATCAGTGGATGCCGTTGGCAAACTCGAAACGCACTCGACGTCTCTGCGTGCCGGCCCAAAGCGGCATCGATGAACAGCGCTTATGGGCGAAGGGTATGCAATTTCCCGGGAGGAATGGTGGCTGACTGGTCCATTCCAGCAAACACTGTTCGAGATACCCCGCGGGGGCGCGGAGATGCTAGATCTAGATCTGTGGATCTAGATCTGCCTTTTCGGCATCAGCCGCGCTCAGGCGGGGTCGCCGGCGCGGGAACGCGCTTCGGCGGAGCGGCGATCGCTCACCACGCGGCGTCGGTACGGGTCCGCTATTCCCGGCCGCAGCTAACTTCCGCATCGCCGACCGCAGTGCCGACGGCCGGTGAACCCCTCGCGTGCGCTGCCCGCCGTGGGGAAACTGGCAATCATGGCGAAGGGTTTCGTCCCACCGCGGAGACTCTTAGGAGCCAGCACCGACAGATTCGGCCCGCTCGTTCGGTCTCGGATGTCGCGGACCGCATGTGCCGACAGCGGTGCAGGGCGCGAGTCAGCCCAGCAACTCCATTATCCGCGGCGCGATCTTCTCCGCTAGGTAGACGTGCCCGGCGTCATTGGGGTGGATGCGGTCGCCGCCGATCAGGTCGGGCCGGTTGTCGAACCAACCCTCGGCAATGGGGTCGACGAAGACGGCGCCCACCAGTCCGGACGCGCCCAGCAGGATGTCGCGGGCCCGCAGCACTTCCGGCGGCGGGGCGCTGAGGGGCCAAAGTGGTCCGATCACAAGGAAATTCGCCGCGGGAGCGGAGAACCTGGCCTTCAGGAGTGTGTCCGCGGCAAGGCCGGCGAACGCCACCGGGTCCACCAGTTGATCGTTTCGGGAGCCGAAGAACACCACCAGGGCGTCGTCGGGACGGACCGCGCGCGGGAGCAGATCCCGGAAGAGATCACCGTGGATGCCCGGGTGTCCGTATCCCGCGGCACCTTCGGCGGCGACGGAGCCGTCCACCGTCACCCCCTGCCGAGCCAGCATCGACCAGGCCACCTGCGGCCAGGAGTTCGGGCCCGTGCCGCCCTCTCCCGAGCCTTCGGTGTAGGAGTCCCCGATCACCGCGACGGGAATGGCCGCCGCGGCATGCGCCGGCGCAATGGAATACAGGCCACTCCCGAGAAGGGCCAGCAACACCGCGGCCGGGATGCGGAAAGCCGGCCTCACAAAACGTCGAGGATGTCGTTCTTCAGCGCCTCGGCCTGAGTACCGAAGACCGCCTGGACGCTGTTGCCCACCTCGATGACGCCGGCGGCCCCGAGTGCCTTGAGCCGTTCCTTCTCCACCTTGCTGGGGTCGGCCACCTCCATGCGCAGGCGGGTGATGCAGGCGTCGACGCTGACAAGGTTCTCCCGGCCGCCGAACGCCGCGATCAACTTCTCGGCCTTGCTGTCGGCGATCACCGGCGCCGTCGCCACTCCGGCCGCCACCGGCCCGGTCGGGATCGCGGTGGCCGCATCGCTGCCCTCGCTGAGGTTGGCCTGCTGCTCTTCTTCAAACTCCGACTCGACCTCGCGGCCCGGCGTGCGCATGTTCCATTTGACGATCGCGAAGCGGAACAGCACGTAGTACAGCGCGAAGAACACCAGTCCCATGACGACGAGCAACGGGACGTTGCGGGCTGCCGGGGCGGTGCCGTAGAGCAACAGGTCCATCAGACCGGCCGAGAACGAGAAGCCCAGATGGATGTCGAGCAGGTAGGCGATCGCCAGTGACAGACCGGTCAGGATCGCGTGGATGACGTAGAGCGGGAACGCCACGAACATGAAGGCGAACTCCAGTGGTTCGGTCACGCCGGTGAGGAATGCCGTCAGGCCGGCCGCCGAAAGGATGCCGAAGGCCACCTTCCTCTGTTTGGCGTTGGCCACGTGGATCATCGCCAGCGCCGCACCCGGCAGACCGAACATCAGGATCGGGTAGAAGCCCGCGGTCAGATGCCCGCCGGTCGGGTCGCCGGCGGTGAAGCGCGGCAGTTCACCGGTGACGACGGTGCCGTCCGGCTTGGTGAAGCTGCCGTAGAGGAACCAGATGTAGGAGTTCAGAATGTGGTGCAGCCCAACGGGAATCAGCATGCGGTTGGCAAACCCGTAGGTGAAGGCCCCGAGTGCACCCGCACCGCCGATGAACTTGCCAAGTCCGGTCAGGCCCGCGTTGAACACCGGGTAGAAGTAGCTCATCGCGAAGGCAATCACCAGCGAGGCCAACGACACCGCGATGGGGACGAACCGCCGGCCGCCGAAGAAGCCGAGATAGGGCGGGAGCTGGATGGTGTGGTACCGGTCGTAGAGCACCGCGGTGATCAGCCCGATCACGATGCCGCCGAGCACGCTGTAGTTGATCATCGCCTGCTTGCCGGCTTTGTCGAGCACGCCTTCCAGCACGAACGGCGACATCGTCTTGAACACCGCCGCCATGACGAGATATCCGACGACCGCCGACAGCGCGGTGGACCCGTCGGCCTTGCGGGCGAAGCCGATGGCCACACCGACGGCGAACAGCAGGGCGAGATTGTCGAACAATGCGCCACCGGCGGCACTCATCGCCTGGAAGAACGGCCCGATCACCGGTGCCTTGATCCGGCCCAGCAGATCGTCCTGTCCGAGTCGCAGCAGGATGCCGGCCGCGGGCAGCACCGCGATCGGCAGCATCAGGCTCTTGCCGAGCCTCTGCAGCTGCGCGAACCCGGGGATGTTCAACCCTGATTTCGGTTGTGCGCCTGTGCCTTTGGTCGCATTGCTCATGTGGCGGGTGCCTTCCTTCGGTAGCGGCTCGGTAGCGGCTCAGTCGCAACTCAGGCGAAGCTTAATCCACAATCCCCCGACGTGAGAGCCGGTTTTGGCCCCGCGGCGCCGCCCGGTCTCTATCCTCACTTCCCATGAGTCAGACCCATGTCCTCGCACCCATCGACGGCCGCGCCGTGGCACTGACCGACGTGCCGGATCCCGTCTTCGCCCAGGGCATGGTCGGGTACGGCGCAGCCATCGACCCGCCCCACCAGGTCGTCGTGGCCGTGGCCCCAGTCGGCGGCAAGGTGCTCAAGATGCTGCCGCACGCCTACGTGATCATGACCCCCGACAACGTCGGGGTCCTGGTTCACCTCGGTCTGGACACCGTCCAACTCAACGGCGCCGGCTTCACCGCCCACGTCGCCCAGGGCGACACAGTGACCGCCGGCCAACCGATGATCAGCTACGACGTCCCCGCGATCATCGCCGCCGGATTCAGCCCGATCGTGCCGGTGGTGGTCATGGACGAGCGGGAGGCCTCCAACGTCGTCGCCGCGGACGCGGTCGGCGACGGGGCCGACATCGCCGGCGGTGCGCTGCTGTTCACCGCCAACAAGTAGCTCCCGTGGAAGTAGTCATCCTCAAGGACCCCGCCCAGATCGGCTGCGTCGCTGCGGACGCGATCGAGTCGCTGCTGACCCGCAAGCCCGATGCTGTCCTGGGCCTGGCCACCGGCTCCTCACCACTGAGCATCTACGACGAACTCGCGGCCCGCTGCGCCGCTGGCCGGGTGTCGTTCAAGCACGCCAAAGGCTTCACCCTCGACGAGTACGTCGGCCTGCCCCCCGACCATCCCGAGCGCTACCGCACTGTCATCGACACGGTGTTCGCCTCGCGGGTCGACTTCGCCCCGGGCGCCGTGCAGGGACCCGACGGCCTGGCCACCGACATCCCGGCCGCCTGCGCCGCCTATGAGGAGGCGATCCGTGCCGCGGGTGGAATCGACCTGCAGATCCTGGGTATCGGCACCGACGGCCACATCGGGTTCAACGAACCGGGCTCCTCGCTGGCCTCCCGCACCCGGATCAAGACGCTGACCCACCAGACGCGGGTGGACAACGCGCGCTTCTTCGGCGACGACGTCGACGCGGTGCCCACCCACTGCCTGACCCAGGGCCTGGGCACCATCATGGACGCACGGCACGTGGTGCTGGTCGCGACCGGGCGCAACAAGGCCGAGGCGGTGCACCAGTTGGTGGAGGGCCCGGTCAGTGCGATGTGGCCCGCGACGGTCCTGCAGCACCACCCGCATGCGACGGTGCTGATCGACGACGCGGCCGCGCGCCGCCTTCAGCTTGCCGACTACTACCGCGAGACCTATCTGTCGAAGCCGGACTGGCAGGGCGTCTGAGGTGCTGCTGACCGCCGGGACTGTGCTCACCGGCTCAGAGTTGTTGCGGCCAGGCTGGATTCAGGTTTCGGGCACCACCATTGTCGCCGTCGGGGCCGGATCACCGCCCGGTCCGGCGGACCGTGATCTGGGCGCGGTGACGGTGGTCCCCGGTTTCGTCGACACCCACACCCACGGCGGTGGCGGCGGTAGCTTCTCCGGCGGTTCGGCCCAGACCGCCGAGGCCGTCGCCCTGCACCGGCGGCACGGCACCACCACCCTGATCGCCTCCCTGGTGACCGAAGCCCCCGACGACCTGCTGTCCCAGGTGGCAGCGCTGGTCGACGACGTGCGGGAGGGGGTGATCGCCGGCATCCATCTCGAAGGTCCGTGGCTGGCCGCCGAACGGTGTGGCGCCCACGATCCCGCATTGCTACGCGACCCCGACCGTGCCGAGGTGGAGCGGGTTCTGGAGGCCGGCGGGGGCACGATCCGGATGGTCACCCTGGCCCCCGAACGCACCGGCGCACTGGACGCCGTCCGCCAGGTTGTCGACGCCGGGGCGGTCGCCGCCGTCGGGCACACCGAAGCCACCTACGCCCAGGCCCGCGAAGCGGTCGCTGCGGGGGCGACGGTGGCCACCCACCTGTTCAACGCCATGCGGCCGATTCACCACCGCGAACCCGGACCGGTGATCGCCCTGCTGGAAGATCCGCGCGTCACGGTCGAACTCATCACCGACGGAGTCCACGTCCACCCTGCCCTGTACCGGCACGTAAGCCGGAGCGCCGGATCAGACCGCGTCTCGCTGGTCACCGACGCGATGGCGGCGGCCGGGATGGCCGACGGCGCCTACCGGATCGGCCCGTTGGCCGTCGAGGTGACCCAGGGCGTCGCGCACCTGGCCGGCACCACCACGATCGCGGGAAGCACCGCCACCATGGACCGGCTGTTCCGGTTCGCGGTCACCCACAGCGATCTGGCCCGCGACGACGCCCTGGCGGCGGCGGTGGCCCAGTCCTCGATCAATCCGGCTCGTGCGCTGGGACTTCCGTGCCCGACACTGGTTCCTGGTGCCTCGGCCGACCTGGTGGTGCTCGATGCGGACCTGTCCGTCGCCGCAGTTCTGTGCCGCGGCGAGTGGGTCGAAATGGTCTCGGCTGTCTAACAATTCGGCGTGAGCCCGTAACGATTGCGTTGTGGCTCGGCATCATGGCTCGCGCGCGCAGACCCACCTGTGGTCTGGTGATCGGAATGAACGTCAATTCTGTGCACACAGCCATGTGGCGCAAGCCCGGGCTGATCGCCGCCGCCGCAGCCGCCTCGGCACTGGTCGCGATCGGCGTGCCAATGGCCGTCGCTGCACCCACCGCGTCCCCGCCTTCAGACGGTCAGGGCTACGTCGACTCCACCGCCCGGTGCACCAAGCCGGACACCGCGGTGATCTTCGGGACCACCGATTCGTCGAGGGTGGCCATCTGCAAGACCGCCGGAGGTGCCTACGAGTACCGCGGCGTGCGGGTTCGTGACGGCGCGAAGCTGATCGTGTCGGCAACTCCGGTCTCGTCGGACAACTTTCAGGCCGACAGTGATGGCGCGACCTACAACGTGTCCCCGACGGGACTGAGCATCACCGTCGGCGGAAGCACCGTCCGCACGGAGTCGTGGAACGACTTCCACACTCCCCAGTCACCCGCCGGCGCATCGGGGACGGCGACAACGAGTGGCAAACCGACGACCTCCGGAGCCAAGCCGAGCACGGCGTCGTCCGCGACCCCCACCTCAGGCAGCCCCGCCTCCGGTACCGCGGCATCCGGCAGCGCGACCTCCGCCGCCGCGGCACCCACCTCGGCTCCCCCGCTGCCGCCTCCGTTGCCCGCCGAGGTCGGGGGCGCTCCCGCGCCGAAGCGCTGAGTCGGGCGGCGATGGCGGGCCACCAGTTTGTGCTGCTCGACGGCGCCACTGCCGCCACCCTGGCCCAAGTTCTGCCGCTGCTTCTGTTGACCCTGGCGGTGGAGTTGCGTCGTACCGAACTGCACCGCGAGTTCTCCAGCCTGAAACTCGTCACCTTCTTCACGGTGTTCGCCTTCATGGAGACCCTGATGGTGCTCAGCATCGACGGCACCCTCTATCCGTTCCAATGGTTCGACGCGTGTTCAGCGCTGATCATCTTCGCCGTCATGGCACTGCTGTTGCGATTGTCGCTGTCGGATCCACCGACGGATGACACAATCCGCCCATGACTGAAGGGTCGACGAGCAAGGTTTCGATCATCGGTGTCGGGTCTGTCGGGACCGCCATCGCCTACGCCTGTCTGATCCGCGGTTCGGCCGGTGCGCTGGCGCTCTACGACACCAACGCCAAGAAGGTGGCCGCCGAGGTCCTCGACCTCAAGCACGGCAGCCAGTTCGTCCCCGCCTGCACGGTCAGCGGCTCAGACGACATCGCCGTCACCGCGGGATCGACGGTCATCGTGGTCACCGCGGGCGCCAAGCAGGATCCGGGCCAGAGCCGCCTGGACCTTGCCGCCACCAATGTGGCCATGGCGCAGACACTTACGCCGCAGTTGCTGGAACACTCCCCCGACGCGGTACTGCTGTTCGTCACCAACCCCGTCGACCTGGTCACCTACGCCAGCGCCCGCTCCGTCGACCTGCCGCCCGGTCGCATCTTCGGTTCGGGGACCGTGCTGGACTCCAGCCGCTTCCGGTATCTGATCGCTCAGCGGGCCGGCGTCGCGGTGGGCAACGTCCACGGGTTCATCGTCGGCGAGCACGGTGACTCGGAAATCCCGCTGTGGTCGAGCGTGTCGATCGGCGGCATGCCGGCCGAGCAGTTCCGTTCCGGTGGGCAGCTGGTGTTCGACGAGGCGACCCGCACAGAGATCGCCCATGACGTCGTCAACGCCGCTTACGCCATCATCGAGGGCAAGGGAGCGACGAATCTCGCGATCGGGCTGGCGACGGCCCGGATCCTCGAGGCGGTCCTCGGTGATCAGAACCGGGTGCTTCCGGTGTCGAGCGTGCAGCGCGGCGCCTACCAGATCTCCGACGTGGCACTGTCGTTGCCCACATTGGTCTCCGCGGCCGGTGCCGGCGAGGTACTCGAGGTTCCTCTGGCGGTGCACGAACTGCTGGGCCTGCAGGGTTCCGCCAAGACCCTTCGGGAAGCGCAGGCATCGCTCAACATCTAAGGGATCAGCGGTTCGGGGGCCCTCAGAACAGCTTGGGCGGGCTCGGCTTGGGCCGCCACTCGTGCCGCATTGTCACGCCGATTCCCGGGGGCAGCCAACTGCCGTCGAGCGCGGGCTGTTCGGGCACGTAGATCCGCAGATAGGCGCTGAACCCCCCGGGAGGGTCGGCAGCCAGTTCGTCCCGGACAGGCCCGGGTCGCGCTGGGCGAAGATGATGTCGATCGAGCCGTCGGGCTGGTAGACGAGCTCGTCGGGCCGGCTGCTGCTCACGCTGTAGCGCCGCTCGGGATTCGGGACCAGGTAG
>CAIOYU010000759.1 GCA_903862565.1 uncultured Actinomycetes bacterium
GAACAGCGTGAGTTGGAACGTGCCGATACTGCGTTTCAGATGATCTGAGGCGCCGTGGGCTACGGGCGCGTCGATGACGGGCCGTCGACGCAGCATCTGCTGGATCAGGCCGATGGACGGGGCCGTCATGTGCTCCTCCTCGATTGGGTCCGATGATTATCAGCCCAAACCGCTCAACTCGCCTGTCGAACGGAATGGCACCTCGTGATTGCTCAAGTTCTGCGGAAGATCGCCGCGCATGTTGGAATACGGGTCATCGCACTGCGCGGCACCGACCGCGTACTCGCGTGCAGACGGCCCGACGCTCGATGAGGATGCCCCTATGAACATTGATTCCCTTTCGGTTTACGTCGGTCCGAACGTTCATGCGCGGGAGGCGGTTATCCGGCTCGAGCTGGACGTCAAACCGAGTTATGCCGAATCCCTCAAGGGCCTGGGGGCGGAGGTGATCGACAGATTGGCAGCAGTGCTGCCGGGGCTTGCGCGCGAGCAGGCCGAGTGGCTTGCCGCACTGCGTGACGGCGAGGCGCTGTCCATCGGCGACCTGGTCGGGAAGCTGGCTTTGGCGCTTCAGCATGCCGCCGGCAATGACGGCACATTGGCGTGGTCGGAGCCGACGGGTGATCGGGACGTCGTCGAGGTGTTCTACAGCTACGGCAATGAGGACATCGGTGTCGAGGCCGGCGAGGTTGCCTGCGACATGCTCGCGGCGATCGCCAGACACTCTCAAGATGCCGAGGACGAGTTTCCCGACCTCCACAAAGACGTCGAAGATTTCCTTGACTACGCCGACAGGCGTTCTCTGGGGCCCTCGGCCATGGAATTGGTGCGTGCGGCCCAGGCCCGCGACATTCCCGTCTACCGACTCAACAACGCCAGCCTGATCCAGGTCGGCCAGGGCAAGTACCAGCAGCGGATTGAGGCGGCGCTGACGTCGAAGACCTCGCACATCGCCGTCGAAATCGCCTCGGACAAGAATCTCGCCAACAACATCCTGACCGATCTCGGTCTCCCCGCGCCGAAGCAACGGCTGGTCTACAACGTGGACGAGGCGATGGGGGCCGCCGAACGTATCGGCTATCCCGTGGTCATCAAGCCACTCGACGGCAATCATGGCCGTGGCGTCACCGTCGACATCACCGGCGAGGACGGCATCGCCGCCGCCTTCGACACGGCCGATGCCGAAGGATCGGCCGTGGTGGTGGAAACCATGCTGCGTGGCGACGACCACCGGCTTCTGGTGGTCAATGGCCAGCTCGTCGCCGCCGCGCGCCGGGTGCCGGGGCATGTGAAGGGCGACGGGCGCCATACCATCGCCGAGCTGGTGGATATCGTCAACCAGGATCCGCGCCGTGGCATCGGGCATGAAAACGTGCTGACCCGACTCGAAATCGATGACCAGGCCAAGGCCTTGCTCGAGGAGAAGGGCTACACCGCAGAGACGGTCCCCGCCGAGGGTGCGGAGGTGTATCTGCGCAAGACCGCGAATATTTCGACGGGCGGCACGGCGGTGGATGTCACCGACACGATCCATCCCGACAACAAGCTGATGGCCGAGCGGGCGATCCGGGCGATCGGGCTCGACGTCGGCGCCGTGGATTTCCTGACCACCGATATCACCAAGAGCTACCGCGAGACCGGCGGCGGCATCTGCGAGATCAATGCGGGACCTGGTCTGCGCATGCATATCGCGCCTTCTGAGGGCACGCCTCGCGACGTGGGTGGGGCGATCATGGACATGCTGTTCCCGCCGGGAACCCAGGCCCGCGTTCCCATCGCCGCCCTGACCGGTACGAACGGCAAGACCACCTGCTCGCGCATGCTGGCGCACATCCTGAAAATGGCTGGCCATGTCGTCGGACAGACCTCGACCGACGCCGTGGTGATCGACGGGAACGTGACCGTCAAGGGCGACATGACCGGGCCGCTGTCGGCCAACATGGTGCTGCGCGATCCCTCCGTCGACATCGCGGTCCTGGAGACGGCGCGCGGCGGCATCGTCCGCTCCGGCCTGGGCTACAACTTCTGCGATGTGGGCGCAGTCTTGAACGTGACGTCCGATCATCTGGGCCTCGGCGGTGTCGACACGCTGGACGGACTGGCCCGGGTCAAACGCGTCATCGCGGAAGTCACACGCGGCACGGTGGTGCTGAACGCCGATGACGAGCAGACGCTGAAAATGGCGGCCTTCTCGCCCGCCAAGCAGATCATGTACGTGACGCGCGACCCCGAGCATGAGCTTGTGCGGGAACACATCCGGCTCGGCAAGCCCGCCATCGTTCTCGAGCAGGGGGTCAACGGCGACCAGATCGTGATCTACGACCATGGCACGCAGATGCCCCTGATGTGGACCAACCTCATCCCGGCGACGCTGGAAGGCAAGGCGCTGCACAACGTCGAAAACGCCATGTTCGCCGCCGGCATGGCCTACGCGCTCGGCAAGACACTGGATCAGGTCCGCACCGGATTGCGCACCTTCGACAACAGCTTCTTCCAGAGCCCGGGGAGAATGAACGTCTTCGATGAACACGGCTTCCGGGTGATCCTCGACTACGGGCACAACGAGGCCGCGGTAGGGGCCGTCGTCGACGTGGTCGACAGGCTCAAGCCGCGCGGGCGCCGCATCATCGGCGTGACGTGCCCGGGTGACCGGCGCGACGAGGACGTGGCGGCGATTGCGGCCAAGGTCGCCGGCCATTTCGACACCTATATCTGCCACCGCGACGACAATTTGCGAGATCGCGGGCCCGACGAAATCCCGAAGCTGATGCGGGCTGCCCTGATCGCCGAGGGTGTAGCGCCCGATGCGATCACCATCGTCGAGGAGGAGAACAAGGCCCTCGATGCGGCGCTGTCGCAAGCCCAACCCGACGATTTGGTGTTGTTCTTCTGCGAGGCGATCACGCGCTGCTGGAAGCAGATCGTTCACTTCACGCCGAAATTCACCGTGCCCGGGCCGGAGCCTGTCGCAAAGCGTCTGGCAGCATCCACCTTCGATGTTCCCGACGGCTTCGTTCTCGACTCGGATGATCGCGGCGTTCTGATCGTTCCCGCGAATGACAGGGAGACATGACAGGGAGACCTGGCAGATTCCTATTCGCTCCACGCGGTATTTCTGCGGGGCGAACGCCGCGGTTGGCTCAACGTCGGGAGCACCACCTGAAACTGGCTGTCGTCGGCGGCCGACTCGAGGATGACAACGCCGCGATCTACGACGAGATGCGTCGTCTGGCCGGCGGAAGGATCGTCGTCTTCGCGACGGCGTCGTCGGTGCCCGACGAGGTCGGCGCCGAGACCGTCGGTGTGTTTCGCGCTCACGGCTTCGATGCCGTCCTGGCCGGGGTTCACGGTGCCGGGGCGCTGGGGGCCGCGCAGAACAAAGCGATCGCCGATCTGGTCGAGGACTATGGCAGCGTCTATTTCACCGGGGGCGACCAGGCACTGATCACCGGGGCGCTCGCGCCGGGTGGCAGGGAAAGCCGGGTGCTGAAGGCGATCCGCAAAGCGCAGCGCAACGGTGCGCTGGTCGCCGGGTCAAGTGCTGGGGCCGCCATCATGTCCGAGGTGATGATTTCCGGCGGCACGTCGTTGGAAGCCGCGACCTATGGTGTGGTTGACGATCCCGACCAGCCAGGAATGCTGCTGGAGCCGGGGCTCGGCTTCTTTCCGTGGGGCATGGTCGACCAGCATTTCATCAAGCGCGGCCGGTTCGGCCGGCTGGCCGTCGGCATGCTGGCCTCCGGTGCGAAGCGCGGCTTCGGTATTGACGAAAACACCGCCTTGTTCGTCGAGGGCAAGGTTGGGCGGGTGATCGGCGAATATGGTGCCTTCGTCCTTCATCTTGGGGAGGCGAAAGTCGATCGCCACAGCAGGCTGATCGAAAACATCGGTTTCAGCTATGCCGACAACGGTGACAGCTGCGACCTCGAAACGGGCGAGGTTCTTCCCGGTCCGGGCAAGCGACCGGTGACCCGGCGCGACATCACCTACGAAGCGCCCGCCCGCTCGCTTCGCAACGTCTTCGGCGCCTACACGCTCTACGATCTCGTGGCGCGGCTGGTGCTGGGGGATCCCGAGGCCTATCCGGCGGATCGCGCCCGCGCGATAGAGCCCAAGGCGGGGTGCGCCACAAGTGTCGAAATTTCCCGCCTGGGCGGCCGTGCTGGCGCCTACGTTGCCAGCGGCGGGCGTGACTTCCGCATGACGGCGGTGGATTTCCGGGCCAGCATGCAGACGCGCGAGCTCAATGCTGCGCAACTGGCGGAGAACCGGCGGGCGGCGCTGTCCCGGGACTATGGCGTGACGCCGGGACTGCAGGCGCGCATGATGATGCTGGGCTCAGCGCCGCTCGACCGTGGCAGCCCGCTGCTTGCGGAGCTGGTGTC
>CAIOYU010000760.1 GCA_903862565.1 uncultured Actinomycetes bacterium
CCAGGCTGTCGGTGACCGACCTGGAGTTGCTCACCGCACTGTCGGTCCACCACGGGGTCCACCTGTGGATGCCCCACCCCAGTGCGGAACTGTGGACAGCCTTGGCCGACCTGCACGGCGCGGTGCCCCGACGCGATGACGAGAGCCACCGGAAGGCCGAACATCCCCTGCTGGCCAGCCTTGGACGGGATCTGCGCGAATTGCAGCGCGGGCTGCCCCCAACGCCGGCCACCGACGAGTCCATGCCCGGCGGCACCCACCCCGACACCCTGCTCGGCTGGCTGCAGTCCGACATCGCCGCCAACTCCGTTGCGCCCGATGGCCGGTCATATCGACCCGGAGACCGATCGGTCCAGGTGCACAGCTGCCACGGTAAGGCCCGACAAGTCGAGGTGCTCCGCGAGGTGCTGCTGGGCCTACTCGCCGACGATCCGACGCTGGAACCGCGCGACATTCTCGTCATGTGCCCGGACATCGAGGCCTACGCTCCACTGATCGCCGCCGACTTCGGTCTGGGCGAGGTGGTGCCGGGGTCGCATCCAGCCCACCGGCTTCGGGTTCGACTAGCCGACCGGTCGCTGGTGCAGACCAATCCGCTGCTCGGGGTGGCCTCTCAACTGCTCACCCTGTCCGGTAGTCGGGTCACCGCCAGCGAGGTGCTCAACATCGCCTACGCCGCACCGGTGCGCGCCCGGTTCGCGTTCACCGACGACGACCTCGAAAACATCACCACCTGGGTGCGGCAGTCCAACATCCGCTGGGGTTTCGACCGTGAACACCGCACGCCCTTCGGCGTCGACTTCATCCAGAACACCTGGCAATTCGGCCTCGATCGCATCCTGTCGGGGGTGGCCATGTCGGATGACTCGAAAGCCTGGATCGACACCACTCTTCCGCTGGACGACGTGAGCAGCAACCGCGTCGAATTGGCCGGCCGGCTCGCCGAGTTCGTCGGCCGGTTGAGGCGCGCGGTCGACTCACTGTCGGGCACCCGCCCGCTGGGCGAGTGGATGAGCGCACTGACCGACGCCGTCGTCTCGATCGCGCGTGTCGATGACGCCGATGCCTGGCAGATGAGCCAACTGCATCGCGAGTGCGGCGACGTACTGGCCTGGGCCGGCCCCCGTGCCCGCACCGAATTGCGGCTTGCCGACGTGCAGGCGCTTCTACACGGACACCTCGCCGGACGCCCCACCCGGGCGAACTTCCGCACCGGCACGCTCACGGTGTGCACCATGGTGCCGATGCGGTCGGTGCCGCACCGGGTCGTGTGCCTGGTCGGATTGGACGACACCGTCTTCCCCAGAATCGGGGCGGCCGACGGCGATGACGTCCTGGCGCGTGACCCGGTGACCGGCGAGCGTGACGTCCGCTCCGAAGACCGTCAGTTGCTGCTCGACGCTGTGTGTGCGGCCACCGAAAAACTCGTCATCACCTACACCGGCGCCAACGAGTTCACCGGCAAGGCGCGACCGCCCGCCGTACCGTTGATGGAACTGCTCGACGCGCTCGACGCCACCACGACGGACGCAGTACGCGACAAGGTTGTGACACGGCATCCATTGCAGCCCTTCGACATCAAGAACGTGACGCCCGGTGCGCTGGGCGTTCCCGGCCTGCCGTTCACCTTCGATCCGACCGCACTGGCCGCCGCACGCGCGATGGGGAGCGATCGGCCGGTGCAACCCGACTTCTTCGGCTCACCGCTCTCCGTCGACACCGCAACCGATGCCGGCCTGGCGGAATTGCTGGCATTCCTGCGCAATCCGATCCGCGGATTCTTCACCGAACTCGACTTCACCCTGCCGCGAGACTACGACGGCATAAACGACTCCATGCCGGTCGAGGTCGGGCATTTGGACAAGTGGGTGGTCGGCGATCGGATGCTGACCGACATGGTGGGAGGCATGGATCCGCAGCAAGCCCGCCAGGCCGAATGGCGCCGGGGACTGCTGCCGCCCGGCTGGCTGGGCTGTCACACCGTTAACCAACTGCGTGATGAGGCAGTGCAACTCGCCACCGCCGCCGCCCATTACCGGATCGGCGACCCAGCCGCCTACGACATCGACATCGACCTGGGCGCGGGCCGCCGGTTGACCGGCACCGTCTCGCAGGTCTACGGGAGCCGGCTCGTCGGGCTGACGTTCTCCAAGCTCGGCGGCCAGCATCTGCTCAGCGCGTGGATTCCGCTGCTGGCATTGGCCGCCGCCTATCCGGAGCGGGACTGGACGGCGTCCTGCCTCGGCAATCCGACCAAGGGTGACGGGATCGCGCACCGCGTGCTGCGACGTCCGGCAGACCCGGTCGCGGTCTTGCGGGACCTCGTCGCGCTGTACGACCTCGGCCGCGGCCAACCGATCCCGCTCCCTGTCAAGACCTCCTTCGCGTGGTCCACGGCCCGCCACAAGCTCAGGACGGGAGACCACCACAAGCGGTATCCACCGGACCCCGAGAAGGACGCCCGGAGGAAGTGGCTCCACGAGCGTGACGACCCAGCGGTCGAACGGATCTGGGGCAAGAAGGCCGACCTGGCCGTCCTGCTGGGCGTGCCCGCACCCCATGAGGAAGCAGACGGCGAGAACACTCGGTTGGGTGCGTACGCCGCGCGGTTGTGGATGCCACTCTTGCAATCCGAGGGAGCTGCCGGCTGATGGAACCCTTCGAACTTTGCGGCCCGCTGCCCGCCTGCAAATCGACCACAGTGCTCGAGGCCAGCGCGGGCACCGGCAAGACTTTCACCCTCGCCGGCCTGGTGACCCGTTACGTCGCCGAGGGTCACGCGAAACTGGAGGCGATGCTGCTGATCACGTTCAGTAGATCGGCCACCCAGGAACTGCGTGAACGCATCCGCGAGGCGCTCCAGGAAGCGGTTCGTGCGATCGACAATCCCGCGGTCGTCGATCCCGAAAGCGAGCTGCTGCAACATATTCTCAATGCTCCCGATGATGAGCTGGTCCGTCGCCGGGAACGCCTCAAGGATGCGCTGGCCGGATTCGACGCCGCCACCATCGCGACCGTTCACCAGTTCTGCAGCCTCGTGCTGAAGTCGCTGGGGGTGGCCGGCGATACCGACGTCGGCGTCGAACTGGTCGAGAGTCTCGAAGACCTGATCGCAGAGACCGTCGACGATCTCTACCTGAAACACTTCGGCGGTCTGGCCGACCAACCCAAACTCGACCGCGCCGACGCCCTAGCGATGGCCCGCACGATTGCCGGCCAACCCGGCGTCGAATTGCGTCCGGCCACCCCGCATTCCGGCAGCGCGGCCGCGGTCCGGCTTGCGTTTGCACAGGATTTCGTCACAGAACTGGACCGCCGCAAGCGGGTACGCGGGGTTCTCGGCTACGACGACCTGCTGACCCGTCTGGCGCACGCGCTGGAGTCGGAGAACTCCCCCGCGGCGGCCAGGATGCATCAGCGGTGGTCGGTGGTCATGGTCGACGAGTTCCAGGACACCGACCCGGTGCAGTGGGAGGTGATCGACCGGGCATTCCGCGGCCACTCGACGCTGATCCTCATCGGGGACCCCAAGCAGGCGATCTACGCGTTCCGCGGCGGTGACATCGTCACCTACCTCCACGCCGCCCGGCACGCGGGTAATCGGCGGACGCTGCCGGTCAACTGGCGCAGTGACGACGTCCTTGTCGAGCGATTGCAGACCCTGATGGGCGGGGCCGAGCTCGGTGACCCCGAGATCGTGGTGCGCGACGTCGTGGCGGCGAAGACGGGGCACCGACTCGCGGGCGCGCCGCACAACGACCCGTTCCGGTTACGGGTGGTCTCACGGGACACGTTCGGGCTCAGCGGCATCGAGACGCTGAAGAAGGAGGTGCTCTGGCCCCACATCGCCGACGATCTCGCAGCAGACATCCGCCGTCTGTTGGCCGGGGGCGCCCGCTACGGCGACCGCGAACTCAAGGCCCGCGATGTCGCGGTGATCACTCCGCACTCCGGTGCCCAGGAGTGCTTCCAGGCCCTGCTCGCTGCCGGCGTCCCGGCCGTCTTCGCCGGAGACAGCGACGTTCTGACATCATTGGCCGCCGACGACTGGTTGTGCCTGCTGGAAGCGATGGACCAGCCGCACCGGCCCGGACTGGTCCGGGCGGCGGCGTCGACAATGTTCTTCCGGAAGACGGCCGACGAACTCGCCCGGGGTGGAGACGAGCTGACCGACCAGATCGCCGAGACCCTGCGGAAGTGGGCCGACCATGCGCGCGAGGCCGGTGTGGCCGCCATCTTCGAGGCCGCCAAACTCGCCGGGATGGGCAAGGACGTCTTGTCCTGGGCAGGCGGCGAGCGCACCATGACCGATGCGGCGCACGTGACCGAACTACTGCACGAGACCGCGCAGCAGGACCGCTACAGCCTCTCTGCACTGAGGGACTGGCTGCGCACCCAGCGCGACGAGGGCGTTCGGGCGAAGGAACGCAGCCGTCGGCTCGACAGCGAAGCGGAGGCCGTCCAGGTCATGACGGTCTGGGGCAGCAAGGGCCTGCAGTTCCCGATCGTCTACCTGCCCTTCGCCTTCAACCGCCACATCTTCAAAGAGGATCTCGTTTCCTTCCACGACGGCGAACAGCGTTGCCTGCACATCGGCGGCAAGAACAGTGGGGCACTGAACGCCGCGCAGATGGCGGGCGATCAGGAGGCACTCGGTGAGGAACTACGGCTGACGTACGTCGCCCTGACGCGTGCCCAGTCACAGGTGGTGGCCTGGTGGGCGCCGAGTTGGGACGAACCCAACGGCGGTCTTTCCCGACTGCTGCGCGGCCGCGGTCCCGGCGAGTCGATCGTCCCCCCGAGATGCAATCCCGCGCAGATCGACTGCGCCGACGCCCGGAACGTGTTGCGACGCTGGCAAGACCGCGGCGCGTTGGTGATCGAGGACTCCGTGCCCGCGGCGCCTGCGGATCTCCGGCGTGATGAGTTGCCTGCCGACCTCGGCGTGCGCCACTTCCACCGCGGCATCGACACCACGTGGCGGCGCACGTCCTACTCGGGCCTGGTGCGTGCCGCCGACGATACCGTCGGTGTGAGCAGCGAACCGGAGGTCGTCGAACTCGACGACGAAGTCGCCGACGTCGCTCTGGCAACGCCGGCTGCCGGCGCCGACGTGCCGTCCCCGATGGCCGAACTGCCAAAGGGGGCGGTGTTCGGCAGCCTGGTGCATGCGGTGCTGGAGAACGCCGATCCACTGGCCGCCGATCTGGCGGCGGAGTTCGCCGCACAGATCGACCAGCATTCGGTGTGGTGGCCAGTGGACGTTCCCACCGACGAGTTGGCGGCCGCCCTGATCCCGATGCACGACACCCCGCTGGGCCCGCTGGCCGAGAGCCGCACGTTGCGTCAGATCGGATTGACAGATCGGCTGTGTGAGATGGAGTTCGAATTCCCCCTCGCCGGGGGGGATCTGCGCGGTGCCCCCCCGGATATCCGGCTGGCCGACGTGGGTCGGCTCCTCGGCGAGCATCTCCAACCCGACGACCCCCTCGCCCCGTACGTCGACCGTCTCACCGATCACGCTCTGGGTCGCCAGCCTCTGCGTGGCTACCTGAGCGGGTCGCTCGACGTGGTGTTGCGGGTTCCCGCCGGTACCGGGCACCGCTACTTGGTGGTCGATTACAAGACCAACTGGCTCGGCGAGTCCGGGCGGGCGCTGACCGCTGCCGACTACACTCCCGCTCGGATGGCCGAGGCCATGGTGCACTCCGACTACCCGCTGCAGGCCCTGCTGTACTGCGTTGTGCTGCATAGGTTCCTGCGCTGGCGACTGCCCGGCTACGACCCCGCGGAGCATCTGGGCGGGGTGCTGTACCTGTTCGTCCGCGGCATGTGCGGCCCGCAAACCCCGGTGACCGAGGGGAATCCTGCCGGGGTGTTCGGGTGGCAGCCACCCCCGTCGCTGGTCGTCGCTCTGTCCGATCTGCTCGACGGCCGGAGGGCGGTCGCATGACGGCCCCAGCGATAGACGCCGCCGACTGGCGGCGCAGCGCCACGGGTATCGGCCGGCTACGAACGTTCAACGACGCCGGCGTTCTGGAGTCCTCGGATGTGCTTGTCGCGCAGCGCCTCACCGAGCTGGCCGGCGAGCGCGACGAACTGGTGGCGCTTGCCGTGGCGTTCGTGGTCCGCGCGGTCCGCGGCGGATCGGTGTGCGTGGATCTCGCCGATGTCGCGACGCAGGTCGGCGATGAGGAACTGCCGTGGCCGCCACCGGCCGACTGGCTTGCCGCCGTTGCGGGCAGTGCGATGGTGGCCGACCCGCCGGTGCTGCACATCGACGGCGGCCTGCTCTACCTCGACCGGTATTGGATCGAGGAGTGCGACGTCGCCCACGACGTTCTGGCACTTGCTGCCGCGCGCCGGACTGGTACGCCGCCGGACATCGCGCGGTTGTTCCCGCCCGACTACGCCGAACAGCGTTGTGCGGCGGAGTCTGCGCTGTCTAGGGCACTGACCGTGCTGACCGGCGGGCCGGGCACCGGCAAGACCACCACGGTGGCCCGAGTACTCGGCCTGCTCGCCGAGCAGGCCGAACTTGACGGCAGGCCGCCGCTCCGGATCGCGCTGGCCGCCCCGACCGGCAAGGCGGCCGCCCGTCTCCTACAGGCCGTACAAACCGAGGTCGATGCACTGGAACCCGTTGATCGTGAACGGCTTTCAGCGCTCAGCGCCACCACGATGCACCGCCTTCTGGGCAGTCGCCCGGACACGTCGTCGCGGTTCCGGCGCAACCGGGACAACCGGTTGCCACACGACGTGATCGTCATCGACGAGACCTCGATGGTGTCGTTGACCATGATGGCCAGGCTGCTGGAGGCGGTGCGACCCGAGTCGCGCCTGCTGCTCGTCGGAGACCCCGACCAGTTGGCCTCGGTGGACGCCGGCGCGGTGCTCGCAGATCTCGTCGAGGGCTTGGCCGCTGCGACTCCCACGGCGGACAGCCCGATCGTCCGCTTGGTCACTCCGCACCGTTTCGGTGAGTCGATCGGCGCACTGGCCAAGGCCATCCGAGACGGCGACGCCGATGCCGCACTGGAGGTGCTGGCGGCCGGTGGCGACCATGTCGAGTGGTCGCAGGTCGACGAGCCCGCCGCGATCCTGCGTAAAGTCCTTGTGCCGCAGGCATTGGCGCTGCGTGAAGCTGCGATCCTGGGTAACGACGCCGAAGCGCTGGCGATCCTCGACCAACACCGCCTGCTGTGCGCTCACCGCCGCGGCCCCTATGGGGTGACCTACTGGAACAGCCAGGTCGAACGCTGGCTGTCCGAACAGACCGACATGCCGTTGTGGGCGGCCTGGTATCCGGGCCGTCCGGTGTTGGTCACCGCCAACGATTACGGCGTTGGCCTGTACAACGGCGACACCGGAGTCGCGGTGTTGCGTGATGGGAACCTACGGGCGGTGATGGCAGGGGCCGGAGGCCCACTTGAGCTCGCCACCAGCCGCCTCGCCGACGTCGACACCATGCACGCCATGACGATTCACAAGAGCCAGGGCAGTCAGGCCACCGAAGTCACGGTGCTCCTCCCGCCCGTCGACTCCCGGCTGCTCACCCGCGAGCTGCTCTACACCGCCGTCACCCGGGCGCGGGAGAAGGTGCGGCTGGTCGGGTCGGCCGACCAGTTGCGCGCCGCGGTCGATCGCCGGGCCGTCCGTGCCACCGGCTTGAAGCGGCGACTCTCTGATCAGGTGGCCGTCCAGGCGTTGGCTGAGCCGCGATAGCGCGAGTTCAGGACATCTCCCGCGCCGGTTCCAACCGCACACAACAGAAGGCGGGCGCCGACTTCGGTCGGCGCCCGCTCTCGTTGGTCAGCTCACATGATCAGCCGGTCAATCCAGCGCAAGCAGCGGCGGCTGGGGGCCCGAGCCGAAGGGGTTGGACCCCGGCTGGATGAACTGCGCCTCGTTGGTCCAACCCTGCGGGACGCCCGCGGAGAAGGGAGAATTCGGGGCGTTGAAGTTGGGGCTCTCATCCGAACACGCCGGTCCGGTAGCGCAACCCCGGTCGACTTCAGCGCCGGCGGTCGGCGCTAGAGCCACAGCAGCCGCCGCGGACCCGATCAGGAGCAGTTGGCCAATCAGTTTTCGTGCCATGGTTTCCGGTCTCCTTACTTGTAGGGGCCCTAGCGCCCCTCTTGAAGACGAGCCTATGAGCGGCCAGGTCGGCGGGCGAGAACCTCATAGGGAAGACATAGGAATCATGAACTGCAAATCATCACTTATCGGTAACGGGTCAGGCCACCAGGCGGCGCAGCAGTGCTGAGGCCGTCGCGACGCCGACCAGGGCGGCAACCAGCAGCACCACGACGTCCAGCACCGGGTGTGCCGACGGGATACCCACCAGCAACAGACGCAGCGCGTCCACCTCGTAGCTCAACGGGTTCACCCGGCTCAGCCAGCGCAGCCAGTCCGGCATGACGCTCACCGGATACAGCGCGTTGGAGGCGAAGAACAGCGGCATCGTGATGGCCTGCCCGATGCCCATCAACCGGTCGCGGTTGCGCACCAGGCCGGCCAGACTCATCGACAGGCACGCGAAGAACGCCGACCCCAGCATCACCACTGCCACGGCCGCCAAAATCCGTAACGGGTTGTAGGTCATCGGGATTCGCATGATGTAGGCGAGCACCAGCACGCCCAGCGCCTGGGCCGCCGAGCGGACCCCCGCCGCGAACGCCTTGCCGGTGACCAGTGCCGCCGCAGGAGTCGGGGTGACCATGAGCTTGGCCAGGATTCCGGCGTCGCGGTCCCAGATGATTTGGATGCCGTAGAAGATCGAGATGAACAGGGCCGATTGGGCGATGATGCCCGGCGCCAGGAACGCCAGATATGGCACTGAACCGGTGTCGATCACGTTCAACCGACTGAAGGTCGTCCCGAAGATCAGCAGCCACAGCGCCGGTTGCACCATCCGGGTGAACAACTCCAAGCGGTCGTGACGCAGCTTCTGCACTTCCACCCAGGAGAAGGTTCCCATCCGAGACGCCAACCCGCGCAGTCTCTTCCAGCCGCGCGGGGCGCGCAGCGAACCCGGGGCGTCACCCGACATGGAGATCGGCCCCGGCGTAGCGGCGGAAGACGTCTTCGAGACTCGCCCCCGGCCCGACCGACCGCTTCAACTCCGCCGGCGTACCGGACGCCTGAAGGCGCCCGTGGTTCACCAGGGCGACGCGGTCGCAGAGCGCGTCGGCCTCCTCCATGTAGTGCGTGGTGAATAGGACCGTCATGCCGAACTCCACCTTCATCCGCTGCACCTGCGACCAAACCCCCTCGCGGGCAATCGGGTCGAGCCCGACGGTCGGCTCATCGAGGATTAGCAGGGAGGGCCGGGTGACAACGGCCTGGGCAAGTTCGAGGCGGCGGACCATGCCCCCGGAGTAGGTGCCGGCCAGGTTGTCGGCGACGTCGAGCAGACCCATGGACTGCAGCGCCTCGGTGATCCGCTCTGCGCGGCCGGATCGGGGAACGTCATAGAGCCTCGCCATCCACTCGACGTTCTGGCGGCCGGTGAGCGCCGCTTCGATCGAGACCTGCTGGGGCACATAGCCGATGTTGTAGCGGACGTCCATGGTGTTGCGGCGGGCGTCGAGTCCGAAGATGCTGATCTCGCCGCTCTGCACGGGAGTGAGTGTGGTCAGCAGGCGCACCGCGGTGGTCTTGCCGGCGCCGTTGGGCCCGAGCAGTCCCATCGACTCCCCGACTTCGACCCGCAGGCTCAGATCGTCGACGGCGATCAGGTCGCCGTAGCGGTGGGTCAGGTTGCGGCAGTCGATGGCGGGGGCGTTCACGCCGGCTCGATGCGGTGCAGCGAAACCTCGCCCAGGCTGCCGTCGGTGAGGGTGCCGGTCATGTAGGTGCAGAACGGCTGGCGTCGGCGGTCGGTCGGAGATCCGGGGTTGAGCAACCGCAGCCCCGTCTGTGCGGTGGTGTTCCAGGGAATGTGGCTGTGCCCGAACACCAGGACGTCGGTGTCCGGATACAGCGCCGCCATCCTGGCGTCGCGGCCCGCCGACGTGCCGGTCTCATGGACCACGGTGAAGCGCACCCCGCCGAGGGTGACGTCGGCGCGCTCGGGAAGTCGCGATCGCAGGGCCGGGCCGTCGTTGTTGCCCCAGCACGCCACGAGAAGGGAGGAGCGTTCCTCCAGGGCGTCGAGCAGGCCGACGTCGACCCAGTCGCCGGCGTGGACCACGACATCGGCGGTCTCGACGTCGTCCCACAGTCGGGCCGGCAGGTCGCGCGCCCGGTGGGGCACGTGAGTGTCGGCGATCAGGACGATGCGCATGGCGTCACGGTACGTTCACCATAATCGCCGCGGGCTGGAGCGCCCGCCATAATCGTCGAGTGACCCTGTCGTCCGACGCCGACTTCGCGCGGCCCTTGGCCGGTGTTCGGGTCGTCGAGATCTCCAGTTTCGTGGCGGTGCCCCTGGCCGGGATGACGCTGGCCCAACTTGGTGCCGAGGTGGTCCGTATCGACCCGGTCGGTGGTGCCGCTGATTACCACCGCTGGCCGCTCGCCGAATCCGGGGCGAGCATCTACTGGGCCGGGCTCAACAAGGGCAAGCGGTCCATGGCGGTCGATATGCGAGGCGAGGAGGGGCAGCGATTGGTTCAGCGCCTGGTTTCCGCCGCCGGAATTCTGATCACCAACGTCGCAGGGCGGCAATGGCATTCCTACGAGACGCTGAGCGCGCTGCGGCCTGACCTGATCCACCTGGAGGTGGTCGGCCGCGGCGACGGATCCACCGGGGTGGACTACACCGTCAACGCCGCCATCGGATTTCCGTTGGTCACCGGCCCGCCCCACCACAGCGGGCCGGTCAACCATGTCATGCCGTCCTGGGACGTCAGTTGCGGGCTGTACGCCGCACTGGCGGTCCTGGCCGCGCTGCGCCGACGGGACGGCACCGGGCAGGGCAGCCGAATCCGGCTGCCACTGGACGACGTCGCCCTGACCACAGCAGCCAACTTGGGCTTCCTCACCGAGGTGCTGGTCAACGGCGTCGAACGGCCCCGACTGGGCAACGCGATCTTCGGCCAGTACGGGCAGGACTTCACCAGCGCCGACGGCGTCTCGTTCATGGTGGTCGCGCTCACCGCCCGTCACTTCCACGACCTGACCGAACTCACCGGAACGACGAAAGCGATTGCCGCCGTGGCGGATGCGCTGGGTGCGGACTTCACCGACGAGGGGCAGCGCTACTGCCACCGGGAGGTGCTCAACGCCTTGTTCGCTTCGTGGTTCGGCAACCGCACCGCCGAGGAGATCACCGGCTCACTGGCGGGACGTTCGGTGCTGTGGGAGCGTTACCAGAGCTTCGCCGAGGTGGTGAACAGCCCACGGGTGCAGGACAACCCGCTGTTCACCGCACTGGACCAACCGGGGATCGGCAGCTATCTTGCGCCGGGCCTGCCCATGTCGGTGGACGGCGGGTACGCCCACCCCGCACCGGCGCCCGTCCTCGGTGAGCACACCGACACCGTGCCGGCCGAATGGCTGGGCCGATGACGGTGCTCAACGGCGCACTGGATCTCGTCGAGGTTGCCGCCGACGCCTTCACCGGTTCGCCGAACGGGCCGGCGGGAAAGCGCGCCTACGGAGGACATCTGGCCGCGCAGGCGTTGGCCGCGGCCTGCCGCACCGTCACCGACGACCGGGTGCCGACCGCACTGCATGTGCAATTCCTGCGCGGCGGCGATGCCGGGACTCCGGTGCGTTACGACGTCGAACGCGTCCACGACGGTCGCACCACGTCGTCGCGGCGTGTGCTCGCCCGTCAGGACGAGCGGATAGTCGTCAGTGCCACAGCGCTATTCGCGGTCCCGGCGTCCGGCCCGGAGCACAGCGACCACCCCGAACCCGCCGACCCGGAGGCACTGGACCGCACCGGCCCGATCGGCCCGGCGCCGGCACTTGCCCCAGACGAGGTCGACATCCGGATCCGGGACGAGACCGTCGGCGGCGAGTTCGTCCGATCCCTGTGGTGGCGGGTCACCGCGGAGTTGCCCGGCGACCCGAACCTGCATGCCTGCCTAGCGGTGTACGTCACCGACATCTACGGCGTGGACCCGGTGCTGGCCGTGCACGGTCATTCGATGACCGACCGCAGCCACCACGCGGCCACCACCGACTCGTCCACCTGGTTCCACCGCCGGGTTCATGCCGACAGGTGGAACCTGCTGGAATCGCGTTCACCCGCCGCGGCACGCGGCCGCGGGGTGATGACGGCCGGCCTCTACGACGCCGACGGCATGCGGGTGGCGACGGTGGTGCACGAGGGCCAGGCGGTGAGACGCGCCCCTAGGGATGAGTGAAAGCGAAGGCTTTCGGGCGGTTATCCCCAGTCGTTGGTTCGGCCACAGTCACGCACGAGGCCGCCTGGTGTCCCCTGGGCGGGGGTGGCTCGTCGTTGCTGGGGTTCGGCCAGGTTCGACGCGTGGGTGTGGGTGGTGGGGGATGTGCGGCGGTGGTTGCTGTTGTTGGTTGAGCTTGTTCGGGCGCGCCGTAACCGTACTTATGGACTATTTGTTCGGGGGGCTCGCCGAGCCTCGGTGTGTGGTGGCGTGGGTTTGCTGTTGCGCGGGTTTGGTGATGCTTTCGGCGTGACGGTGTTTGCCTGGGTAGGTGGGAATGCTTCTTGGGCTGAGGAGATGCTCGGTTGATGGCTCTTTGAGGTGGCCGAAGCGTCTCCGATCGATAGAAGTTGAGACTTTCCTGTGTGTACTGTCTCGTGCACCAGTGAGGCGCCGGCCCTCGCGATCAACGTTCAAGGAATCTGGAATGACTGTTTCCGCTTCGTTCTTTGCTTCGTCCTTTGCTTCGCGTCGGGTGGCGGTGCGCTCGATAGAGGGTGCCTGTCGGTCGGTGGCGGAGCCGGGGATGGTTCACGGCGGGGTGTCGGGGTCGGCCCGGTTTGTGGGTCGGGTGGGTGCGTTGGCGGTGGCGTTGGGGGTGGGTGCTGCGGTGTTGGCGTTGCCGGCGGTGGCGGTGGCGGATACCTCGGGGTCCTCGGGGTCCTCGGGGTCGTCGGGGTCGGTGGAGGCGGGGTCGGGGGGTCCGGTGACGCGGGGGTCGGTGCGTGCGGGCTCCCATGGTGGTGTGGTGCGGTCAGGGTCTCGGGGTGGGTCCGCTGATGTCGCGGGGTCGGGGTCTGAGGGTGCGGCGTCGTCGGGTGTACGGGGATCGGCACCGGAGCGTGCCTCCGCTGTGGTGGGTGGGGCGTCGGTCGGTGGGGTGCCGGTGCGGGGCAAGGACGGCGGTTCCGCTGTGCAACCGTCGGCGGGTTCGGCTGTGGAATCACCGGTGGTGTCGGGTGTGGTGAGTCCGCGGGTACCGGTTCCGTCGGTGGGTGTGGCTCCGGCGGCCGGGGTGTCCCCGCGGAACGGGGAGCCGGTGTCGTCGCCGTCGGTGGGGGTCTCGGTGCCGGTTGCGGCGCGTACCGGTGTGCCCGGCGCAGGGGTGTCGGTGTCGGCGAGCGCTGGGGTTGCTCCGGCGGCGTCGTCGGTTCCGGGGTCGGTTCCTGTGATGACGGCGGCAGCCGCTCGTGGTGCTGTTCGGGGATTGGGTTCGGGGTTGGCGGCGTGGTTGGGCGCCGGGGGTGATGGTGGGGCTCCGGGTGCGGAGCCGTTGTTGTGGTCGGCGCTGGCGGTCACCCGGCGGGAGATCAGCGGGCAGGGCGGCGGTGTGCCCAGGGCTGCTGCGGTGAGCACCGGCGAGCCGGGTGGTCCGCCGGCGGCTGCGGCGGTGGGGGCTAATCCGATTGCGAGTCTGATCCGGATCTTCGTGGGTAACGGGACTGCGGACCATCCGAACGCGGGCATCCTGCTGGGTAACGGCTATACGTGGACGGCGCAGACGTGCACCGGCGGGAAATCGTGCACCGGTGGCAAGGCCGGCCTGGTCGGTAATGGTGGAGGTGGCTACAACGGCGGTAGTGGTGGTGCGGCGGTCTGGTTCGGGAAGGGCGGGGCTGGTGGTGATGGCGTCACGGCGGGTCTGGCCGGTGGTGTCGGTGGTGTCGGTGGGTTGTTGCTCGGTGATGGCGGTAATGGTGGGGCGGGTGCGTTGGCGGTCGCCGGTGCCGGTGGGGTTGGGGGGGCTGGGGGCAGTGCGGGGTTTTTGGCGTCGTTCTCCAAGGGTGGTGCCGGGGGTGCCGGTGGTGCTGGCCTGACCGGTGGCGCCGGCGGTAAGGGCGGTACCGGCGGGTTGTGGAGCGGTGCCGGGGGTGCCGGTGGTGCCGGTGGGGATTCCACGGTGCGTGGTGGTGGGGCCGGGGACGGCGGTGCCGGTGGTGGTACGGGGTTGTTGTCGTGGTTCGGAAACGGCGGTGACGGCGGACGTGGCGGCGCGGGCACCACCGGGGCCGATGGCGCCGACGGGGTGGGTGCGGGTGCATCGGGTAAGGACGGCACGGCCGGCGGGTCCGGCGGTAAGGGCGGCGCCGGCGGGGATGGCAGTTGGGTCTTCGGCCGGGGCGGGAACGGCGGTGCCGGTGGTACCGGTGGCCTCGGTGGTGCCGGTGGCGCCGGGATCAACGGCGCTGATGGCACCGCGGGCAGCGTTGATGGCGGCAAGGGCGGTAACGGCGGTAACGGGGCGGCCGGCGGTGCCGGTGGTGTCGGCGGTGCGGCCGGGACGGGCCGGTTGCTATTCCTGATTCCGCAGAAGGGTGCCGCCGGTGCTGGCGGGACGACCGGTTCCGGTGGCGATGCGGGCACCCCCGGTGACGGTGGGCGTGGGTTCGCCGGGACCGCGGGGTCGGTCAATGGCGGTAACGGTGGTGCCGGCGGTAACCCGGGCACCCCGGGTTCGGGCGGTAAGGCGGTCACCGGTCCGGCGGGTAACGGTGGTGCCGGTGGTGCCGGGTTCGATGCGGCGGCCGCGGGTGGGACCGGCGGTAGGGGCGGTGCCGGTGGTGACGGCGGGTCGATCGGTAACGGTGGCGCCGGCGGCAAGGGCGGCAACGGTGTGGCCGGGGCGGTCGGCACCGATGCGACCGCCGCTGGTGGTGTCGGTGGCCTCGGGCAGGCCGGTGGCAATGGTGGTGCCGGTGGTGCCGGCGGTAAGGGCGGTTCGACCTCCGGTAATGGTGGTGCCGGCGGTAAGGGCGGGGCGGCCGCCTCCGGCGGTGCCGGTGGTGCCGGCAAGAACGGGGCGGATGCGACCACTGCCGGTGGTGCGGGGCAGGACGGCGGGAAGGGCGGTGCCGGCGGGTCCGGTGGCACCGGTGGCGTCGGCGGCGCCGGGGGCAGCGCTGCCAAGGGTGTGGCCGGGGTCAACGGTGACGGCGGTAAGGGCGGTGACGGCGGTAACGCCGGGGCTCCCGGTAACGGCGGCAAGGGCGGTGCCGGGGATGCGGGCACCCCGGCCGGTGGTGGCGGCGGCAAGGGTGGTGATCCGGGTGCGGCCGGCGGCGCCGGTGCCGGTGGTGTGAAGGGCAGCGGCGGGACCGGCGGCGTTGATGGCGCCAACGGGGTCGCGGGCACCGCGGTCAGCGGGGTGGTCGGCAATGGTGGTGCCGGTGGGGCCGGGTACAGCCCGACGGCGGCCGGGGTGGCCGGCGGCACCGGTGGTGCCGGTGGTGACGGTGGTGCGCTGGGTAACGGCGGCAAGGGCGGTGCCGGCGGTACCGGCGCGGCCGGCGGAGCGGGTGCGGCCGGTCTGGCCGGGCAGGCCGGTGGTGCCGGTGGTGCCGGCGGTGCCGGCGGTAAGGGCGGCGCCCAGGCCGGTAACGGTGGTGACGGCGGTCTTGGTGGCGGGGCCGGGGTCGGCGGCACCGGTGGTGCCGGGGTCAACGGCGATCCCGGGGTGGCCGGTGCGGTCGACGGCGGTAACGGTGGTGCCGGCGCTAACGGTGGCGGTGGTGGCCGTGGCGGTGCCGGCGGTAATGCCGGGGTGGCCCAGGCGGCCGGCTACACCGCCGGGGTCAACGGTGATGGTGGTGCAGGGGCGGCCGGTGGCGGTGCCGGTGCCGGTGGCGCCGGGGGGAACGGGTTCGGCGGAGCGGCCGGGGCCACCCCGGGTGATCCCGGTGAGGCGGGCGGTAACGGCGGTAACGGTGGCGCCGGTGGCTCTGGTGGGGGTGGCGGGTTTGGTGGTGCGGCCGGGGTCGGTGGGACCGGTGGCCGGGCCGGCGCCGATGCCGCCGGCGGTAACGGCGGGTCCGGGGGCAGTGCGGGGTCCGGTGGTAGCGGTGGCACCGGTGCGGCCGGGGCGTCGGGGGTGGCCAGTTCAAAGGTCCCCGAGGGTAAGGCCGGCGGTGATGGCGGTGATGGTGGTAGCGGCGGGACTGGCGGTAAGGGCGGTACCGGGGGTGCCGGTGCCGGGGCGGCTGCGGCAGGTATCAACGGTGGTGGCGGTGCCGGTGGTGTCGGTGGTAACGCCGGGACCGGTGGTGCCGGTGGTGCCGGGGCGCAAAGTGTGTTCGCCGGCGACGGTGGGGCCGGTGGTGGCGGCGGTCTGGGCGGCAACGGTGGTTCCGGCGGGGCGGCCGGGGGTGCTGGCGCGGTCAAGGGTGTCGACGGCGGTGGCGGTTCCGGTGGGACCGGCGGGATCGGCGGCGGCGGCGCGGCCGGCCGCGACGGCGCCAACGGTGTCGATGCCACCGCGACCGCGGCGGCGACCAACGGCGGCACCGGCCAAGACGGCGGTGAGGGCGGCCTCGGTGGTGACGGTGGCGCCGGCGGTAACGCCGGCGGTGCGGCCGCAGCCAACGGCAACGGCGGCAACGGCGGCAAGGGCGGTGACGCCGGAACCCCCGGTGACGGCGGTAACGGCGGTGCGGGCAGTGCGGAGTTCCCGACCGGCGGTGACGGCGGCAACGGCGGTGACCCGGGCAGCACGGGCACCGGCGGCACCGGGGGCAAAGCCGGCACCGGCGGTACCGGCGGGGCGGCGGGCAACCCCGGCGCGGCCGGTACGGCAGTGACCGCACCCGCCGGCAACGGCGGTAACGGCGGGGCCGGCGCAGCGGGTGTGGCCCCGGTCAGTGCCGCCATCGGTGTCGGCGACGCCCCGTCCGGGGTGGCCGTCAGTGGGACGCGCGCCTACGTCGTCAACAACGGCGCCAACACGGTGTCGGTGATCGACACCGTGACCAACACGGTGATCGGTGCCCCGATCACCGTCGGTGACAGCCCGTACGGGGTGGCGGTGTCTCCGGACGGCAGTCGGGCCTACGTCACCAGCTATTCCAGTGGCACGGTGTCGGTGATCGACACCGCCACCAACGCGGTGACCGCCACCATCGCGGTCGGCAGCAACCCGGTGGCGGCGGTGGTGTCCCCGGATGGCACCCGCGCCTACATCGTGAACTCCATCGCCAGTGGCACGGTGTCGGTGATCGACACCGTGACCAACACGGTGATCGGTGCACCCATCCAGGTCGGCTCCTACCCAGGATCTGTGGCGGTGTCCCCGGACGGTAACCATGTGTACGTCGCCAACACCTTCAGCGGTTCGGTGTCGGTGATCGACACCGGCACCACGTCCGTCACGACCATCGGGGGCCTGGTGTACCCGTCGGGGGTGGCGGTGTCCCCGGACGGTCTGTCCCTCTACGTCACCACTGGTGCCTACACCGGTGCGTTGTCGGTGATCGACACCGCCACCAACACCGTCGCCAGTGGCTCGATCCCGGTCGGCGCTTACCCGGGGTCAGTGGCGGTGTCTCCCGACGGCAGTCGCGTGTACGTGGTCAACGCAGCCGACAACACGGTGACGGCCATCGACTCCGCCACCAAGACGGTCATCGCGACCGTCCGTGTCGGCGACTATCCGCAGCAGGTGGCGGTGTCGGCGGATGGCTCCCATCTTTACGTGACGAACAACCGCGGCAACTCGGTGTCGGTGATCGACACCGCCCACCTCACCGGCGCTGGCGGTGCCGGCGGGGCCGGCGGCGACGGCGGGGCGATCGGTGACGGCGGTGCTGGCGGTGCCGGCGGTGCCGGGGCGGCCGGGGCGGCCGGCGGCAACGGTTCGCTGCCCGGTTACGACGGTGACACCGGCAGTGACGGCGGTGCCGGCGGGGCCGGCGGTGCCGGCGGCAAGGGTGGTTCCATCTCCGGTAACGGTGGTGCCGGCGGAACCGGCGGTGTCGGTGGGGTCGGTGGGGTCGGCGGTGCCGGCCGTGACGGGGAACCGGGGCTGCTGGCCGGCGATGGCGGCGAGGATGGCGGCTACGGCGGAGACGGCGGAACCGGTGGGGCCGGTGGTACCGGCGGTAATGGCGGGGCGGCCCAGGCCGTCGGCTACACCGCCGGAGCCAACGGCAACGGCGGCAACGGTGGAAAGGGCGGCGACGCCGGAAGCCCCGGCAACGGCGGCAGCGGCGCCGACGGTGACGCCACCGCGCCTGACGGCGGGGACGGCGGTTACGGCGGTGACCCCGGCAGCACGGGCACCGGCGGCACCGGGGGCAACGCCGGCACCGGCGGCACCGGCGGCACAGGTGGCACCCCCGGTGCGGCCGGCCAAGCAGTCACCGCACCCGCCGGTAACGGCGGTGCCGGCGGTGCCGGTGCGGCGGGTGTGGATCCGGTCAGCGCCACCATCGGTGTCGGCGACGGCCCGAGCGGGGTGGCCGTCAGTGGGACGCGCGCCTACGTCGCCAACAGCGGCGCCAACACGGTGTCGGTTATCGACACTCTGACCAACACGGTGATCGGTGCCCCGATCACCGTCGGTACCCAA
>CAIOYU010000761.1 GCA_903862565.1 uncultured Actinomycetes bacterium
ACCGGGGAGATCCGGCTGCTGCAGGTGGCACACGCCGTCGATGCCGGCACGGTGATCAACCCGCAGCAACTCCGCGGCCAGGTCGAGGGCGGTGTGGCGATGGGCATCGGCTTCGCGATGACCGAATGGTGGCAGATGGACGACCGGGGTACGGTGCGCAATCCCGGCATCCGGATGTACCGCATCCCCAACTTCGCCGACGTTCCGCCGATCCAGGTCTTCTTCGCCGCCGACGAGGACACCGTCGGCCCGTTCGGCGCCAAGGGCTGTGCGGAGTCACCGATCGATCCGGTGGCCCCGGCCATCGCCAACGCCGTGGCCGACGCGACCGGCGTGCGGTTCCGCGATCTACCACTGGTGCCCCCGCTGATCTTCGAGCGGTTGTACGAGAACTACCTCCAGCGCACGGCGGCGGAATAGCCGATCTCACAACCAGGATCATCACAACGCGGAACGGAAAGCAGAGAGGAACGGAAAAGCGGAATGGGCAACGCAATCCCCGACTTCATGCGGCCGGTCATCGCCGACGAGCCACCGGCGAGCGAGCGTGCCGTCGCCGAGCAGGCCGTCCTTGCGCTGAACACCGCGATGATGGGCTTCTACGACACGTCGCTGGTGAAGTTCAAGGCCAATATGCGAGAAGAGGTGCCGATCATCCTGGCGATGTTCACCGGCCAGGGCGGGCAGATGATCCTCTACCGCCCCGGACGGGAACCCGAAGTGGCGCCGCGGGTTCCGCTGGTGTACGAACTGGCCAAATCGGCGGGGCACAGCAGTATGGCGGTCTACCAGATCGTCGCGCCGTACCTGAGCGACCCGGTCGGCAACCAGCTGTGGCGCGGCCCGCTGGAGACTTATCGGACCCAGAACCGCACCGCGCTGGACACTCTCGGCGCACTCGACGTCTCCGAGGAGGACCGCTCGGTCCTGCGCGAGATCCTGGAGTGCAACCTGGCCTTCATGGATCAGTGCCTGGCCAACGGTGGGTATAGCTATGACGAGGTCCAGGCCTTCGTCCGCGGCACCGTGCCGCACTCCTACAAGGCGATCGGCATCGCCTCAGGCGCCCAGGTCGGCCACTGGATGGAGGTCGTGGACCGCTGGCAGAGCGACCTCGGCCCCAGTTGGGACCGCACCTACGCGGTGAGCAACACGCTCTACGTCACGCGGCAGAACAACATCCTGTTCAGCGTGCTGGTCCAGTTCATGGGCACCGACGCCATCGGTGACCGGTTGCTGCTCATCGAGACACCGGAGTTCGAGTCCACCCCGGAGAAGATGCTCGACGTGCTGGGCCGCATCGTCGCGGACCGATCCCTGGGCATGATGTTCTTCCGGGATTACTTCCTGATGGACGTCGAGTTGCTCGGCGGCGGCGCCCGGGCCGCGATCGAACGCGAGATGGCCAAGCGCGGCCGCGAGGCGGTGCTGCCCACCCTGGCTCCGTTCCATTCCAGTGAATGGCCCTGGAGGACCGATCCGACGAAGGGGACCGGCCCGGGCAGGCTGGAAGACGTGTCCGGCTGCCCGGCCGGCTAGGGGCCCCGATGCGGATACCGTTTGGGTTGCTGATCAGGGGCGTCATCATCGTGGCGACGGGGTTCCTGACCGCCGGGTGCGGCCCCCGGAGCGAGGAACCGGTGAGTACGCCGGCCCCCAGCCCCACAATCCCGCCCTCAGGTGTTGGGTGAAGCCGATGAGTTTGACCCAGGCGACCAGATCGGTTGCGGTCAGGACGATTTCGAGCCGGGCGGCGTTGGAGTTGAAGTCGTGGCAGGGCAGGGCAGGGCAGGTTGGCCAGGCCGGCGGCTTCGCACGCGGTCGGTAAATCGCTGCCGATCGACGATGTCCTGGTGAAAGCGCCGGGGGTGCGGTGGGTGCGGGCGGTGCCGGCGGAGACGGCGCGCCCGGCTCAGACGGTGTTGGCGTTGTCACCGCCGGGGCGTGGCACCCGCACCTACGTCACCAACGGCGGCAGCAACTCGGTGTCGGTGATCGATATCGCGACCAACGCCGTGACTGCGACCATTGGTGTCGGCTTCAGCCCGGGCGCGGTGGCGGTGAACCCGGCCGGCACTCGCGCCTACGTCACCAACTTCGGCAGCGACACGGTGTCGGTGATCGACACCGCGACCAAAGCCGTGACTGCGACCATTGGTGTCGGCTCCAACCCGACCGGGGTGGCGGTGAACCCAGGCGGCACCCTCGCCTACGTCACCGATTACAGCAGCGACGCGGTGTCGGTGATCCTCCTCTGACCGGGGCAGCGATACCCAATGGCCACGTGACGAGTTGAATCGGAGGGATGAGGAAGTTGTTGGACGCTTGGATAATTAGTGGATCTGCTCAATTCCTACACCGCCCAGTGAGGGTCTCGATCGGGGTCGGCGACGCCTGCAATCCGATGCCCGTCCATCTGGACTTCTGCCAGTCGCTGACCGCGCTGTTCGAGTGCCCGGTGCTGGGACCTTTTGGCAAGCTGAACCGGTGAGCGCCGGCTTAGGGTCGATCACAGACGTCGCGGGAATCCTGGTCGGCCACCATCAGCGGCTCGACCTCGACGCCGAACTTGGCGGCGGGTGGGCCTGCGGCACAACGGTGGTGCTGGCCCCACCGGGAACCGTCGGCGGGGTCGACGTGCGCGGCGGTGCGCCCGGAACCCGCGAGACTGAACTCCTGGATCCGTCCAACAGTGTCCGCCACGTCGATGCGGTGGTGCTCAGCGGCGGCAGTGCCTATGGTCTGGCGGCTGCCGACGGGGTGATGCGCTGGCTGGAGGAGCAGGGCCGGGGCGTGCAGATGACCGGCGGCACCGTGCCGATCGTGCCCGCGGCGGTGATCTTCGATCTGCCCGTGGGTGCGTGGTCCAGCCGTCCGGACGCTGAATTCGGTTATGTGGCAGCCGATTCGGCTGGGATGGAGGTCGCCGTCGGGAGCGTCGGGGCCGGGGTCGGGGCACGGGCCGGAGTGCTCAAGGGCGGCCTGGGCACTGCATCGACGATGCTGGATAGCGGAGTTACCGTGGGGGCGATCGTGGTGGTCAACTCCGCCGGAGATGTGTTCGACCCCGCCACCGGACTGCCCTGGATGGCCGACTTGTCCCGCGAGTTTGACCTGCGCGCGCCGGCGGCCGAGCACATCGCCGCCTACGCCGCCCGGCACCGCGAACTCAGCCCGCTCAACACCACGATCGCGGTGGTCGCCACCGACGCCGTGCTGAGCAAGGCCGGGTGTAACCGGGTGGCCGTGGCCGCCCAGGACGGGTTGGCGCGGGCGATCCGGCCGGTGCACACCCCGTTGGATGGCGACACGGTGTTCGTACTGGCCACCGGTGCGGTGCAGGTGCCGCCCCACCCGGACACCCCGGAGGCGATGTCGCCGGAGACCGCCCTGGTCACCGCGGTGGGGGCGGCGGCGGCCGACTGCCTGGCCCGTGCGGTGCTCGCCGGGGTGCTGGCT
>CAIOYU010000762.1 GCA_903862565.1 uncultured Actinomycetes bacterium
CCGCCGGAGCGCAACTGCATGGTGCCCTCGGCGGGTTTGGCGCCCTCGGCGACCACGCAGATGAAGTGGGAGGCGCCGAGCTGGAAGCGGTGCTTGACCATGCGGCACACCTCTTCGACATCGAAGGGCTGCTCCGGAATCAGGGTCATGTGCGCACCGGAGGCCAGCCCGGCGTTGAGGGCGATCCAGCCGGCGTGGCGACCCATCACCTCCACGAGCATGACCCGCTGATGGGACTCCGCCGTGCTGTGCAGGCGGTCGATCGCCTCGGTGGCGATCATCAGCGCGGTGTCGTGGCCGAAGGTCACGTCGGTGCAGCTGATGTCGTTGTCGATGGTCTTGGGCACACCGACGACCGGAACGCCCTCCTCGGTCAGCCAGTGCGCCGCGGTCAGCGTGCCCTCGCCGCCGATCGGAATCAGGACGTCGATCCCGTTGTCTTCCAGCGTCTGCTTGATTTCGTCGATCCCCGCACGGAGCCGCTCGGGGTTGGTGCGGGCGGTGCCCAGCATGGTGCCGCCCTTGGACAGCAGCCGCGCGTTGCGGTCGTCGTTGACGAGTTGGATGCGGCGGTTCTCCAGCAGGCCGTTCCAGCCGTCCTGGAACCCGACGACCGTCGATCCGTAGCGGGCGTCGCAGGTCCGCACGACGGCGCGGATGACGGCGTTGAGGCCGGGGCAGTCGCCGCCGCCGGTGAGAACTCCGATACGCATGGCCCTATCTAACCCGTTGCCTCAGCGCGTCACAGTGCAAACGGCAGCGGCCCGCGTGCCGCCTCGTAGGCCGCCCCCACCCGGTAGAGGCGGTCGTCGGCGAGCGCCGGTGCCATGATCTGCAGGCCCACCGGCAGGTTGTCGTCAGCGGAGAGCCCGGACGGCACCGACATGCCGCAGTGCCCGGCCAGGTTCAGCGGCAGCGTGCACAGGTCGAACAGGTACATGGCCAACGGGTCGTCGACCTTCTCGCCGAGCCGGAACGCCGTAGAGGGAGTAGTCGGGGTGACTAATACGTCGACGGTCTCGTAGGCCTTATCGAGGTCGCCGGCGATCAGCGTGCGGACCTTCTGGGCCTGGTTGTAGTAGGCGTCGTAGTAGCCAGCGGACAGAGCATAGGTGCCAATCATGATGCGGCGCTTGACTTCCGGGCCGAATCCGGCTGCCCGGGTCAGTGCCATGACTTCCTCGGCGCTCCTGCTGCCGTCGTCGCCGACGCGCAGTCCGTAGCGCATGGCGTCGAAGCGGGCCAGGTTGCTCGAGACCTCCGAGGGCAGGATCAGGTAGTAGGCCGAGAGCGAGTAATCCAGATGCGGGCAGTCCACCTCCCGGACCTCCGCCCCCAGCCCGCGCAGCGTCTCGACGGCGGCGTTGAAGGACTCCAACACCCCGGATTGGTAGCCCTCACCGGTGTGCAACTGCTTGACGACGCCGACGCGCAGGCCCTTCAGATCACCGGTGGCGCCCGCGATGGCGGCGCCGACCACGTTGGGAATCGGGGTGTCCAGCGAGGTGCCGTCGTGCGGGTCGTACCCGGCGATGACCGTGTGTAGCAGGGCGGTGTCGAGCACCGTGCGCGCGCACGGGCCGCCCTGGTCCAGCGACGACGCACACGCCACCAGCCCGTACCGCGACACCGTGCCGTAGGTGGGTTTGACCCCGACGGTCGCGGTGAGGGCGGCGGGCTGGCGGATGGAGCCGCCGGTGTCCGAGCCGATGGCCAGTGGGGCTTGGAACGCCGCAAGCGCCGCCGCGCTGCCACCACCCGAGCCACCCGGAACCCGCTCGGGGTCCCAGGGGTTGCGGGTCGGGCCGTAGGCGGAGTTCTCCGTCGAGGAGCCCATCGCGAACTCGTCCATGTTGGTCTTGCCCAGGATCGGGATACCGGCTTCCCGGATCCGGGCGGTCACGGTCGCGTCGTAAGGCGACACCCAGCCATCAAGGATCTTGGAACCGCAGGTGGTGGGCATGTCGGAGGTGGTGAAGACGTCCTTGAGCGCCAACGGCACGCCGGCCAGCGGCGACGGCAGGTCATCGCCGGCGGCGACGGCGGCGTCGATCCGGGCCGCGGCGGCCAACGCCTGATCAGCACCCACGTAAAGGAAGGCGTGGTAGCGCCCATCGGTCGCGGCGATCTGGTCCAGGCAGGCCTGGGTGACCTCGGTCGAGGACACCTCCTTCGCGGCGATCATGCCGCCGAGGGTGGCCGCGTCGAGGCGGACGAGGTCCCCGGTTTTCACGCTTCCTCCCCCAGGATCTGCGGCACCGCGAAGCGACCCTCGTCGGCCGAGGGCGCAGCGGCCAGCGCCTGGCTCTGGAGGAGGCTCGGCTGCACGACGTCCTCGCGCGTGACGTTGACACTGCTCGACGGGTTACCAGTGGGCTTGGCGTCGCCGACGTCGACTGACTGGATTTTCCCCACGTAGCCGAGGATCGCATCAAGTTGACCGGCAAAGGAATCGAGTTCGGAGTCGGTCAGGGCCAAGCGGGCCAGCTTGGCCAGCTTGGCGACGTCATCCCGGGAGATCGTGGGCACGGGTCGTCAGCCTAGCGCCCGGATCACCACCTCAGCCATTGTTGCCGTTGGATCCCGGCACGCCGGACGTTCCTCCGGGGGCGCCGCCCGTTCCTGCGGGTCCGCCAGCCCCTCCGGCACCGGCGCTGGCGCCGCCGTTGCCACCGCGAGCGCCGTTGCCGCCGTTCGCGCCGCTTCCGGTGGTACCGCCGGATGTCGCAACTCCGCCGTTGCCGCCGGCACCGCCCCCACCGCCTGATCCGCCGGCGCCGCCGGGGCCATTGTTGTTGCGGGCGTTTCCGCCGTTACCCCCAGAGCCGCCGTTGGCTCCGGTGCCGCCGTTCCCACCTGTGCCGCGGGTCGCTGTTCCGCCGTAACCGCCACTTCCCCCGGCAGCGCCGGCACCGCCCCAACCACCGGGGTAATTCTCCCCGGTAATGCCCTTGTTGCCGCCTTCGCCGCCGCTGCCACCCGTGCCGCCGCTACCACCGGCACCGCCGCTACCGCCGTTCAAGCCACTGCCGCCGGCGCCGCCACCGCCGCCGGCCCCGGCGCCACCGCCGTTGCTTCCGGTATAGGCACTGAACGAGCTCGGGCCGACGTCGCCGCCGTTACCACCGGCACCGCCGGCACCGCCGGCACCACCGTTACCGTCGTTGCCATTCGGACCGAGATTCGTGATTCCCGTGCCGCCGGCGCCGCCACGACCGCCCACCTGTCCCGCGCTACCGCTGCCGCCCGTGTACGTCGTGTCCGCATACCCAGACCAGCTGGCGAGACCGCCGTTGCCACCGGCGCCGCCATTACCGGCGTTGCCTCCGTTGCCGCCCTGAAGCCCGTCGCCGCCATTACCGCCGTTGCCGGCTTTACCAGCGGTTCCGGCGTTGCCGCCGTTGTGGCTGCTCGTACTGCTGGTGTCGACCGAGCCGCCGGTCCCGCCATTACCGCCGCTGCCACCAGCACCACCGTTCCCCGTGGTCCCCGTCGCGCTGACCCCACCCTTGCCACCAGCACCACCATCAGCACCACCACCAGCGGCACCACCGGTGCCACCATCGGCAACTTCGCTGATGTTGGCAAGAC
>CAIOYU010000763.1 GCA_903862565.1 uncultured Actinomycetes bacterium
AGGCGGCGCTCGCCGAGAAGGGCATCACCGCGCGGCGGGTCCGCACCTCGCACGCCTTCCACTCCCGGCTGATGAATCCGGTGGTACCGGAATTCACCGCGTTCCTGTCCCGCCTGGACCTTCGGGAACCGACGATCCCCCTGCTGTCCAACGTCACCGGAACGTGGATGTCGGCAGCCGAGGCGACCAACCCGGCGACGTGGGCGAGCCAGATCAGGGCCACCGTCCGGTTCTCCGACGAACTCGGCGTGCTGCTGGCCGATCCCGACCGGGTGTTCGTCGAGGTGGGCCCGGGTGGCACGCTGACGGCGTCGGCGATGCGCCATCCGGGTTGGTCCGCCCAGCATCGGGCCGTCCGCCTGATGCGCCACCAGGCCCAGAACCGCGGCGATCACGACACCTTCCTGCTGGCCCTCGGTCAGCTGTTGTCGGCCGGCGTCGAGGTCGACTGGACGCCGCTGGTGGGGGAGAGCCCGCAGCTCGTCTCCCTTCCGGGCTATCCGTTTGCGCGGCAACGGCATTGGATCGAGTACAACCCGGCCGCCCGGTGGTCGGGTGGCCCGGCCGACGGCTCGGGGACGGGACCGGCCACCGACGCCGCCACCCCGGTGGCCGCCGGCGGCGCGTCGTCGATGGAGAGCACGCTGCAACGCATCTGGTCGCAGTGCCTGGGCATCGCCGACATCGACCGCAACACCAACTTCTTCGAGGTCGGCGGCGACTCGCTGATCGCGATCAGTGTTGCGATGACCGCGAGCAAGGAGGGACTGGACCTCACCCCGCAGGACCTCTACGAGAATCAGACCGTCTCCGCCCTGGCCAAGGTGCTCGCCAAACGCTATGCCGAGGGCGGACTTTCACGACAGTCCCCGGCTGATGCCGTCAACCCGCCGATACCGCCCAACGTCGCCTACTTCCTCGACCACGGTCTGCGCGACGTCGGTGGCTGGCGCACCCCGCTGCTGCTGCAACTCCGGTCCGACGTCGGCATCGAGGATGTCCGGGCGGTGCTGAGCGCCCTGACCGACCTCCATGACGCGCTGCGACTGCGGATCGTGGAGGAAGCCGGAACCTGGGATCAGCGGTTCGACGAACCGGGGGAGTTCACCGGGCTGACCGCCCGGTCGCTGCCCGACGGCGTTGCGGCCGGCAGTCCCGAGGAGCGGGATGCGGTGCACGCCATCCTCGCCGAGCAGATTCGCGAACATCACCTGCTGAGTTCGCCGCTGACCGCCACCTACATCAGCGCGGCGCCGGGCGGCAACGCCTACCTGGCGATGAGTCTGCACGGCATCGCCGGCGACGACTTCTCCCGCGACATCCTGCTCGCCGACATCTTCACCGCCTTCAGCCAGCGGCTGGCGGGCCAGGAGATCGTGCTCGAACCGGTCACCACCCCGTGGCGGGAATGGTTGCAGCGCTGCGCCGCGCTGGCGACCCATCCCGCTGTCCTGGAAAGCCGTGAGCACTGGCTGGAGGCTGCCAAGCAGACAACCTTGAGTGTCGGCGGACCGGAGCCGACCGACCCGCCCGCGGTCAACGACCTGGCACGGCTGCCGTCGGTATTGAGCGCGGGGGAGACCGCGGAGTTCGACGACGCCCGGCGCAGGCTGCGGCTCTCGGCGGACGACATGCTGCTGGCGGCACTCGGCCGTGCCGTCGCCGCCACCGTCGGCAGCGGCGCGGTCATGGTCGACCTCGGCGGCCAGGGCCGGTCGGTGCTGCGGCCCGATGTCGACGTCCGCCGGACCGTCGGCTGGTTCACCACCATCTACCCGGTGGTGCTCAGGTGTGCGACCGGCAAGGAGATGAGTGGCCAGGACCTGCTCGACAGCGTCGCGGCCACGCTGAAAGCCGTCCCGCATTACGGCATCGGACACGGCCTGCTGCGGTACCTGTATGCGCCGACGGCACGACTGCTCGGCCACGCACGCTCCGCCGATATCTTCATCTCGCACATGGGGACGATCCCCGACCTGCCTGCCGGCTCATCGGAGGACGGCCCGCCCGTGCGGTTCGACACCGATATGACCCTGCCGGTGCGCGAGGCGGTGCCGGGCCTGGGCCACGCCGTGGAACTGCGGGTCTACCGTTTTTCAGGCGAACTGCATCTGGATTGGTGGTACGACACCCGTCGGCTTGGACACAGCGACGTAGAGTCACTATCCGGCCAGTTCTCGACAGCGCTGCTCGACTTGGCCCGAGAAGCACTCGCCGAGGACGAAACCGACTCGTCCGACGACGAACTGGCTCTGGTGGAGCTGTCGTGAACGAAGAGTGGCTCACCAGATCGGCTAGGAGACTATGTAATGGCCAGCACTGACAAAGCGGTGGTCGTCGACGGCATCACGAAGAACTTCGGCCAGGTGGCCGCGTTGCGCGGCATCAGCTTCGAAGTGGGGCGCGGCGAGGTCCTCGGCCTGCTCGGCCCCAACGGCGCCGGCAAGACGACGACCGTGGACATCCTGTCCACACTGGCCACCCCGGACTCCGGCCGCGCGCTGGTCGCCGGGCACGACGTCGTCGCCGACCCCGCCGCCGTCCGGCGCTCGATCATGCTCACCGGTCAGCACGTCGCGTTGGACGACATGCTCACGGGGCGGGAGAACCTGTTGATGTTCGGCCGCCTGCAGGGTCTGAAGAAACCGCAGGCCAAAGCGCGCGCGCTCGAATTGCTGGAGCGGTTCGCGCTGGTCGACGCCGCCGATCGCAGCGTCAAGAACTACTCCGGCGGCATGCGCCGGCGCATCGACATCGCCTGCGGCCTGGTGGTCCGGCCCGAGGTGGTGTTCCTCGACGAGCCCACCACCGGCCTGGACCCGCGAAGCCGCCGCAGCATCTGGGAACTGGTCGCCGACTTCAAGGAAGCGGGCATCGCCACCCTGCTGACCACCCAGTACCTCGAAGAGGCCGACGCCCTCAGCGACCGGATCATCGTGATCGACCGGGGGACCATCATCGCCGAGGGCACCGCCGACGAACTCAAGGAGCGCACCGGCGGAACCTATTGCGAGATCGTCCCGCGCAACATGAACGACGTCCCGGCCATGGCGGTGGCACTGGGCTCGCTGCTGCCCGAGGCCAACCGGGCTGCCCTGACCGACCACACCGACCGGATCTCCATGCCGGCCCCGGACGGCCCGGGCACCCTGATCCAGGCGCTGAGCCTGGTCAAGGCCGCCGACATCCCGCTGCTCGACATCGCCCTGCGCCGGCCCTCGCTCGACGAGGTGTTCTTCCGGCTCACCGGCGCGGACAGCGCTGAGATGCCGCCGCCGCGCCGCGACGTGGACACCCACGTATGACGGCCCCGTCCGGAGTCATCGCGTCCGGTCCGCGGCCGATGCCGCGGGGTCCCCAGCAGTGGTGGGTGCTGACCGCCCGGATGATCACCCCGACGTTGCGCAACGGGGAGTTCGTCACCCAGGTCGCGGGTTCCATCGTGTTCACCATCGGGTTCTACCTGCCGCTGAAGAACATCATGGGCCATGCCCAACCGATGAGCAGCTACGCCCAGTACCTGACCCCGCTGATCGTGGTCCAGGCGGTCTGGTTCGCGGCGGTGGCGGCAGCTTTCCGGTCGGCGACCGATGCCATTCAGGGCATCAACCGTCGTTTCCGGGCCATGCCGATGGCGGCGCTGATGCCGATCGCCGCGCGGCTGACGGCCAGCCTGTACCGCTGCTCGGTTGCCCTTACGGTGTCGCTCATCTGCGGGCACATCATCGGGTTCCGCTTTCACGCCGGCCACCGCAACGCGATCGGCTTCGTCCTGCTCGCCCTGGCCATCGGGGCGGCGCTGGCACTGCTGGGGGACCTGATCGGCGCCGCCACCCGCAATCCGGAGGCCACCGCCCCGCTGCTGTTGGTCCCGCAGGTGACCCTGGGACTCGCCTCGGTCGGTCTGCAGCCCGTCGAGCGGTTCCCGCAGTGGATCCAGCCGTTCGTGCGGGACCAACCGCTGTCGCAGTGGCTCAACGCGCTGCGCGCGCTGGCCGGTGACACGACGCCGGCCGCACCTCCCGTGACGTGGTCGGTCGTCGGGCCGTCGCTTCTCTGGATCTTCAGTGGAATAGTGTTCAGCCTCGTGCTGCTGGTCCGCGTCTCGGTGAGGTCGTCGAAGTGACGGCCCCGACGACTGTCCCGACGACCTCGATGGCACCCGAGGTCGACATCGAACGCCACGGCGACCGCAGGCTGTTCGCCGAGACCTGGATCATGACCAAGCGCATCCTGCGCAGATGGGCCCGCGACCCCGCGACCGTGGGCCAGTCGCTGCTCTTTCCGGCCGGCTTCCTGGTGGCGCTGAACATCGTCCTCGGCGACGGAATCCGGCAGGTCACCGGAGAGAGCGCCCTGTACGGCAGCGTCCCCCTAGTGGCCCTTGTCGGTGCCACTTCCGGGGCGATCCTGGTGGCGATCGGGATCATGCGGGAACGGGAAGACGGCCTGCTGTCACGGTTCTGGACCCTGCCGGTGCATCGAGCCTCCGGGGTGCTGTCGCGCCTGCTGGCGGAGTTCTTCCGGATCGTGGTCCTCACCGGATTCGTGATGTGTGTCGGCATGCTGCTGGGATTCCGGTTCCGGCAGGGTTTTCCCAGCGCCGTCGCCTGGTTGTTCATGCCCGCGATCTTCGGCGTCGCGTTCTCGGCGGTGGTGATCACCATCGGCCTCTACGCGGCGAATGTGATCGTGCCGCAGGCCACCGAGGTCATCAGCGCCATGCTGTTCTTCTTCAGCACCGGGTTCGTACCGCTCAACCAGTTCCCGGAGTGGCTGCAGCCGTTCGTCGAACACCAGCCGTGCAGCTATGTCATCGAGGCGATGCGAGGCCTCTCGCTCGGGGGGCCCGTGCTCACGCCTGTCCTCGGTACGGTGCTGTGGTCGGCGGCAATCGCCGCCGCCTGTGCAGTTCCGCTGGTGATCGGCTACCGGCGTGCCAGTACGCGTAACTGACACGCCCCCCGACTGAATCCAGGAGTCTGAAGGTGTTTGCCTCATCGGCGATCCGGAAGCTGGCCCGCAGCGAGGAGATGTTCGCCGAGACCCAGAACTTCGTCGGCCTCGCCGCCGACGTGAGCGGGCCGCTCGACGTCGACGCCCTCTCCGAGGCGTTCGACCTGCTGCTCCAGTCTCATCCGGTCCTGGGCGGCCACCTCGAGAAGGCGGCGGACGGCCGGTGGGAGATCGTCGTGGACGATCTGGTGCATCCGGGTATCGATGTGGTCGAACTCCACGGACCGGATGACAAGGCTCCGCCGCTGATCTTCGACCAGACCGAGTCGCTGATCCAGTTGCGGGTGACGATCCGCGACGGGCAGTCCCGGGCGGTCATCTACATCCATCACGCGCTGGCCGACGGACACCACCAGTTCAGCCTGCTCGAGGAACTCTTCACCAGCTACACCGATCTGGTCACCACCGGCAAGACCGGGCCGCTGACCGTGCACTCGGCGCCGGACTCGTTGGAGAAGGTGCTCGCCGACCGCGGTGTGGAGAAGCGGGAGCGCTCCGGCCTCGAGCGCATGCTGCCCGCCCTCTTCGCCTATGAGCTGCCCCCGTCACGGCGCGCCCCGTCGGCCGTCAATCCTGCTCTGCCACAACCGGTTCCGATGGTGGACTGCACGCTGGGCGCGGATGAGACCGAGCGGATCATCGACTACTGCCGGGTCAACAAAGTCGGATTGAACAGCCTTCTCGCCGCGGTGGTCCTGATCGCCGAGTGGCAGATCCGCAAGACCCCGAAGATTCCGGTGCCCTACGTGTATCCGGTGGATCTGCGGTACTTCCTCTCACCGCCGGTCTCGGCGACCGCCTGCACCAACCCGGTCGGCATCGCCACCTACCTGGCCGAGATCACTGCCGACACCGATCCGGTCGACCTCGCCCGCGACATCAACGACACGTTCCGCAAGGACATCGCCGAAGGCGTGATCCAGCAGTCCTTCCTGCACTTCAGCCCGCAATATGTGGGCAATCCGCCCGGCCTGCCCGACGTCGTGATGTTCACCGACAACGGCATCGTCCCGCCGATGCCCACCCCGCCCGGCATGGAGTTCACCGCAAGCCACGGCGAGTTCTACTTCGCCGTCGGCGGGGGCATCGAGATCTACACCAGCAAGATCTTCGCCGGCCGCCTGATGATCGAGTACCACACGCACGGCCCCAACCCGGAGAAGACCATCGCCGCGATCGCGTCTCTGCTCCACGGTCTCGCCCGGAAGCAGGCCGGAATCAGCTGACGGGCCCGAACGAATACCGGTGGTACTGAAGGGATTTTCGTACCGCTGGTGCGACCCGGACCGCGCGCTTGACCGCCCGGAACGCCCCCTTGGTCCGGCCGAAGGTGCTGGCCCCGAAAAAGGTTGTGGCAACCAGCAATCGGAGCCCCGGCACCCGGTCGAGGACCTGTTTGGGGCTGTTGACCGCCCAGTACAGCGTCGACCCCGAGGTTCGCACCAGTGCCTGGGTCTTCTGCGACTTGATGGCGACCCAGTTGAAGAAGTCGATGTGCACCTCGCCGGAGGGAAAGCGATCGACGACGCGGCGCAGCAGTGCGACACCCTCGTCCTGCGTCAGATACATGCTGATGCCCTCGGCGATGAACAGCACCGGCCGGTCCGCCGGAATCCGGTCGAGCCAGTCCATATCGGTGGCCGACGTCGCGATCAGGTGGTAGTTCGGCCGGCCGGGGTACACCCGCTCGCGCAAGTCGATGACGGCCGGGTAGTCGACGTCGTACCACTGCACCTCGGGGCCGGGATCGAGCCGGAACACCCGGGCGTCGAGGCCGCAGCCCAGGTGCACCACGGTGCAGTGCGGGTTGTGCGCCAGGAACTGCCGCGCCCAGATGTCGAACTGCGCCGTGCGGACCGTGAACAGCGGCGCCCACTTGGGGCCGACCTGAAGTTCGCTCCAGTCGAAGTCGATGCGGTCGATAGCCGCCTTGGCGTGGCGGTCACCCAGTATCGGGTTCTCGAAATCCGCGTCGAGTGCCTTGAGGTACAGCGTCGACAGCATGGTCTTCGCCGGGCCGCTCAGGTCGACGGAAACTCGGTCATTCACACGTGTGAGACTATTCGCAGCGGGTTCGAGGGCGCGAACCCGCTGGAGTCTGGACCCCGGATCGAGGGCCAGTTGGGGTCAGGGAGGTGCACCGCGTGACCGACCAATCACCGAGTCATCCGGTCAAGGTGTTGCTGCTGTACTACAGCTACACCGGTCAGGCGCAGAAGGTGCTTGATGCGGCCGGCGAGGTGTTTCGTGAGCGGGGCTTCGAGGTGCACCGCGCACCGATCGAGTTCACCGACCCGCGCTACGCCGAACGGTTCTCCCGCTTTCCGATGCGCAACGTGTGGCCGGACTTCCTCGGCATGCTGCCGGCGCAGACCCTGCACGCCACCGGTGACATCCGCACCCCCGACGAGGTGCGCACCGGTAATTACGACCTGATCTGCATCGGGTCGCCCACCTGGTGGCGGAACGTCAGCATGCCGCTGCGGTCGTTCCTGACCTCCCACGAGGCGAGACCGCTGCTCGACGGAACGCCGTTCGCCGTGTTCGTGGTCTGCCGCCGCTACTGGCGGGAGAACCTCGCGGCCGTGCGCAAGCTCGCCCAGAAAAAAGGCGGCCGTTTCATCGGCAGCATCCACTTCGAATACCCCGGCAGTCAGGTGCGCTCCATGCTGTCGCTGACCAGTTATCTGGGTTCGGGGGAGTACAAGGATCGCTACCTGGGCCTGCGTATCCCGACCACCAATGTCAGCCCGGATCAGCTGGAAGAGACCCGGCGGTTCGCCGCCAAGCTCGCCGACCAGGTCCTCAAGGCCGGCCGTGGCGCGTAGCTTCGACGTCTCGACGGTGAACCCGGTCACCGTCGAACAGGTTCACGCCGCGTTCGCCGACGATCAGTACTGGCGTGACCGGCTGGAGGCCTACGGGGGCAACGGGGTGATCTCGCTGGATTCCCTGGTCGTCGACACCGACGGCAGCATCGCGATCGCCACCAGCCAGGATCTGCGCCGCGGTGTGCTACCCGGACCGCTGTCGAAGGCGCTGCCGTCGCGGTTGACCCTGCTGCGCGCGGAGGTCTGGCGTCCGGCCGTCGACGGCGTGGTTCGCGGCGACATCCGCATCAGCGCCGCCGGCATCTCCGGAACCGCTCTCGGGAAGGCCGATCTCGCTCCGCTGCCGGAAGGCTCGAACCTGCGCTTCGCCGGATCGGTGACCGTCGGTATCCCGTTGGTGGGCGGCCAGATCGAGAAGTTCATCGCGGCCACCATCGTCAAGGAGATCCCCGGGGTGGGCCGCTTCACCAGCGACTGGATCGCCGCCCATGGCTGAGCCCCCGCTGCCGGTCACCCCCGCAGAGACCACCGGGGACCCCGCAGAGACCACCGGGGACCCCGCAGAGACCACCGGGGACATTGTGGCCCGGCTGGACATGCCACTGCTCGACGCCGTGATGACCCAGCGCGCGGTGCGACGGCTGCGCCCGGATCCGGTCGACGATGCCCTGATACTCAAGTGCATCGAGTTGGCGCTCCGGGCGCCCACCGGGGCCAACGGCCAGAACTGGGAATTCATCGTCGTCAAGGACCCCAGGATCAAGAAGAAGCTCGCCCGGCGGTACCGCCAGGCGTGGAAGCTGTACTACCGCACGGTGATTCAGGGCGTCGCGGAGTGGGACGAGTCCATGGCCAAGACCGCCCGCGCGGTGCAGTGGCAGGTCGACCACTTCACCGAACTCCCAGTGCTCATCATCGCCTGCCTGCGCCTGACCGCTCGCGAGGGAAAGATTCCCTACCTGCCGATGCCGCACGCGGCGGAGTCGGCGTTCTTCGGATCCATCTATCCGAGCGTGCAGAATCTGCTGCTGGCCGCTCGGGCCATGGGTCTGGGTGCCTCGCTGATCACCTTGCCGCTGTGGAGCCTGGCCTCGGCACGCCGGACCCTGAAGCTGCCGATGTCGGTAACGCCCTGCTGTGTCATACCGATCGGCTGGCCCCGGGGCAGATACGGGCCGACCACCCGTCGGCCGGTGGACGAAGTGGTCCATCTGGACACCTACGGGAACCGGGCCTGGTTCGGGCGGGTTGCGCTCGACGACCGGGGGCGCCTCGAACTTCCGGCGGGCCCGCCCGGGTCATAGCTTCTTGAGGCCCCGAAGGACGCGTAGGAACGGTGGGGTGGCCGCGACTGCCATCTTCGGATTCGGGTTCAACTGGCTGGCATTGAGCACCAGCAGGTACCGGAGACCGTGATCGCGCCAGTCGGCGACCTGGTCCAACACGTCGGCGGGCGTCCCGTGGAAGCAGATCTCCTTCATCAGGGATGACGGGGCCTGCGCGGCGTAATCCAGCGCGGTCTGCTTGTCGATGGTCTGCGGCACGAGATCCTGCACGCCCGAGAACGTCGCCCCCAACGGGTGCATGGCGCCGTGACGCGCCCAGACGTCGGCAGGCGCCGAGAGCGCCCACGTCCGCATCAGGACCCCGTCGAGCGCCTCGTCGACGTCGTCTCGGGTTCGGCCGGTCACGATGGGGCGATTGGCCGCGGGGAGGATCGCCAGCGGGTTGCGCCCGGCGTTGGACGCCGCCGTGCGAACCGACTCCAGCGCCGCCGCGTAATCCTTGGATTGGGAGATGACGAATGGCACCCAGGCGTCGCCATAGCGGCCGGTGATGCGCAACATCCGGGGACCGTGTGCCGCGACCCAGATCTCCGGCCACTTGCCGCGGTAGGGCGGAAGGTCGAAAAGGGCGTCGCGCAGCGGAAAGTACGGCGAATCCCGCGAGATCGGCTCACCGCCGGAATCCCACAGCGCCCGGATGGTGGCCACCGCCTCCTCGAACCTCGCCACCGGTTTGGTCCAGTCCACGCCGTAGGGCTCGTTGCCCTCCCGTTCACCGACCCCGATGCCCAGCATCGCCCGGCCCTTGGTGAGCAGGTTCAGGGTGGCCGCGGCCTGCGCCGTCACCGCCGGACTGCGCCTACTGGCATCTGTCACCGCGACGCCCAACCGAAGCCGGGCGATCCTGTTGCGGGCCGCCAGGTGGCCGAGCATGGTCCACGGCTCGAGGATCGCGTCCACCTTCGGAATGAGCTTGGTGCCGAAACCCATATACTCGGGCGTCGCCAGCGAGCGGGGCAGCAGCGAGTTCAGGTGGTCGCCGACCCAGAACGAATCCGCACCGGAAGCTGCGCCCATCAGGTACGCAGCCCGCGTGAGCGCAGTAGGGGAGAGGCGTGAGTTAACGATGGCATCGACGAGCCCGAAGCGGAAACCGGCCGATGTCACGCCAACGACGTTACTACCGATGCTGGAGGTCATCGACAGGGGACAGGTCACCCAAACCCATCCTGCACCGCTGCTATTCGTCCACGGCGCCTGGCACGCGGCATGGTGCTGGGACGAGAACTTCCTGGGCCACTTCGCCGAACAGGGGTATCGCGCGCTGGCGGTGAGCCTGCGGGGGCACGGCGCCAGCCGGACACCACAGCGACTGAAGGACTGTTCGTTCGACGAATACCTCGAGGATGTGATTGCCGTCGCAGACAGCCTGCCGACCCCTCCGGTGGTGATCGGGCACTCGATGGGCGGTGTGGTCGTCCAGAAATACCTGGAACAGCGCAGCGCCCCGGCAGGGGTGCTGATGGCGTCCATGCCGCCGCAGGGCTTCCTGCACTCCGGCCTGCGCTGGATCAGAAGCCATCCCTGGCACTTCACCAAGCTGACGGTGACCGGTCGCTCTCTGCCCTACGTGAGCACCCCCGAACTCGCCCGGGAGCGGTTTTTCTCACCGCAGACCCCGGAAGAGATCGTCCTGGCCTGTGTGGCCCGTCTCCAGGAGGAGAGCCCGCGGATCGGGATCGACGGCATGAGGAAACCTCCGCACCCTGAGCGGGTGAACACCGAACTGCTGATCCTGGGCGCCGCCCACGACGGGGCCGTGACGGCCGACGAGGTGAATGCCACGGCGCGCGCGTACCGCGCCCGGGCCGAGTTCTTCCCGGGGATGGGGCATAACATGATGCTCGAACCCGGCTGGCAGGACGTTGCCGACCGAATCGATAGCTGGCTAGGTACCCGCGGGCTTTGACCAGCACCGCCACGCCCGCCAGCAAATTGGACACACGACCCGATGTTGGATACGTTCGTCGTCGACACCCGGGTCGGAACATTGAAGGGGAACTCCATGTCCGTTGCCGTACGTCCCTATCTCTCAGCGGGACTGGCGCTGGCGAGCGTCGGCGTCATCGCCGCCACCCCGATCGCAGCGCCGCAGCAGCAGAGCATTCCCCTGGCAAATGCTGAGGTGGCTCTGACCGCCGGGACGATCAGCAACGTGCTGACCAATACCGTCAACGCCGTCCTGAACATCCCGGCCGCCGAACTCGCCGGGGTGGCACGGTTGACCGCAGCCATGTACTCGAGCCAGAACTGGTTCATCTACTCACCGGTCAACGTGCTGGGGGCCGACCCGTCGAACCCGGAGATGGTCAAGGGTCTGATGGACATGCTGGTCCCCTTCCCGACGCTGTCCCACCCCTTCGGTGACCAGCTCAATGCCTGGTTCGAGGCCAACTTCCCGATGAATGCCGGCTGCACCGGCTTCCCGCCCTGCCCCGATCTGAACGCCCTGCTGAACGTCATGTTCAAGGTGCCGGGAACCGCCTTCTACACCCAGCGCGGGTACACCTTCGCCGAACCGATCACGCCGACGAACAATCCCGTCAGTGACCAGGAAGGCCAG
>CAIOYU010000764.1 GCA_903862565.1 uncultured Actinomycetes bacterium
ACCGTCGGTGAAGCGCTCAAGAAATTGATGGCACGAAACGGCTGGCGCGGAGCGAGCGCGTGGGCGAAGAAAGCCAATAAAGTTGCCCCAACTCTCGTCGGCGGTTCCAAGAAACACGGTGGGCCAGACCTTGGCCCGACGCGAGCCCGCGCGGCCTGGCTGACCCTTGGAGTCGATGGCAGAACCATCGCGGAAGAGGCGCCCCCGGCCGGTTTCACCGGTATCCCGCGTTTGACGGTTGAGATGGCAGCCAGGCTCCAGGGGTTCCCTGAGGAGTGGCAGTTCGTAGGCAAGAAGACGCACGCCTATCGGCAGGTGGGTAACGCGTTTCCGCCGCCAGTTGCCGAGGCTGTTGGGTTACGAATTGCTCAGGCGATTGCTGGCGGTGCCGGAACGAAGCAGGAGACGCGAGCGGAAATTCGCGCGGCCCGTCAACGGGAGCTGGACGCCGTTGCGGAAGTCGCTGAGGCAGAGCTGCGCAGGGCGCGGAAGAAGAAGTTGCCAACGGTTGCTTAGCTTTTGCAGCTGCGCTGGTCCAGGGCCTCAGTGGCTCGGGGTGGTCGTGTCAGAAAACTTCCTCGACTGATTCCGCGACACCACAGCGCGCGAATGCAACATCCCGGCGACCGGGGATGTCCTTGCGGTGCAGCCAGTAGCCGGTTGCACCAGCCCGATGTAGGGCGGCTCTGAGCGTCAGGGCCGACTTTGTGTTTTTTGCCCGGATCGCCGTCATGTTGCGGGCTGTCTATTCACGAGTGTGAGGGTTGCTTGGGTAACGTCAGTCAAGCGGAGTCGTAAATTGGGGGTTTTCTGGTGACCAAGGGTGTGGACGGGGCGGTAGAGCTCGTCGCCTATCTGGATCGGCGGAGCAATTCGAGTTCTGTTGCTTTGAATGCGCCGCGGTCCTCCGGTTTGTATCGCTACCTCTCTCAAGGAATGAGTTCGGGGCCGGATTCCGAAGAGTTCACCCGACTGACGATGGACCTGATCCAGGACCTGGGTGTCTGGTGGTCGCCGAAGGTATATGCAGCCCTGCCGGTCATCGTGCCGTGGTGTATTCGCGACCGCACATGCCGTTATGACCAAGGGCCTGAATCGTGGGGTTCGCCCCGAAATGATGGATACCTGCGCGATGACAATTCGATCATCAAAAAACTGCCGCTGTCTCTGATCATCAACGGTCCCGAAGGGAGTCCGTACCGCGGCCAGAAGCCGTGGAGGGGATTCACGGCTTGCCACATCTGGCGAGATTTGCCCGGCGGGGACCTCGCGGGTGCCGATCCGTGGTTGTACTCCTTTGTCCCTAATCTGATCTGGCTGCCGAGTTGGCTTGCGCCGCTGACAGACCGGCAAGGCAGCGAGGTGCAGGCCATCCTCCAGCGAACGAGCGGCGCGCTATTTCGCGGTGTGGAAATCCCGGAATTGGTGAGTTCCTACGTCGAAACTGCCTGGAATAAGCTGCCCTCCCCGTCCGTCGGCACGGCGTTCGTGGCACAGCGGCTCAATACGTTCGAGCCGGTGCCGTCTTTCTTCTCAAGGCGACTTACTTATCTGGATAACTTCGTCAACGGCTGTGACGAAGTTTTAAGTGGGCGTTCTCTCTCCCGCAAGCTGATCTGCACTCGCTACACCGAGGGATTGCCTGCACTTGACCATGACGCAATAAGGCAGTTCCGTAATGCGATGAACGACTATCGCCGCGCATGTTCCGATGTGCCGAAGATTGGTTAAGCCTGTG
>CAIOYU010000765.1 GCA_903862565.1 uncultured Actinomycetes bacterium
ACTGGTCTTGATCGGAAAGCAGTTCCTGTACGTCGAGCGCTACATGAAACTGCTGGCACCGAAATGGCAGATGATGAGTGACCCGCAGTTCTCCGGATACTTCGCCAATTTCATGGTCGAGGTCAGCCGTGAACACCAGAGTGATACGGAGTCCTGATGGAGATTCGCTCGGGTTACGCCCGTCACGGCGACATCGAACTGCACTACGAGGACCTCGGGGACCCCAACAACCCGCCGGTGCTACTCGTCATGGGCCTGGGTGCGCAATTGGTGTTGTGGCACAACGAGTTCTGCCAGAAGTTGGTCGATCTCGGCTACCGGGTGGTCCGGTTCGACAACCGCGACGTCGGTCTGTCGACCAAGCTGCACGGGCAGCGGCCCGACGGAAAGCTGATTCCGAACCTGTTGCGTTCCTTCGTCGGTTTGCCCAGTCCTTCGGTGTACCGGTTGGAGGATATGGCCGACGACGCGGTCGCCGTACTCGACCACCTCGGTATCGAGCGCGCGCATGTGGTCGGCGCCTCGATGGGCGGGATGATCGCCCAGATCGTGGCCGCCCGCTACGCGAAACGCGTAGCGGGGCTGGGAATCATCTTCTCCTCGAACAACTCCCCTCTCCTGCCGCCGCCGACGCCCAAGGCGCTGTTGGCCTTGATCAAGGGCCCGCCGCCGAACTCGCCCCGTGACGTCATCGTGGACAACGCGGTGCGTGTGTCCAAGATCATCGGCAGCCCGGCCTACCCCAGGACCGATGATCAGATACGCGCCGACGCCATCGAGAGGTACGACCGCTGCTTCTACCCGCAGGGCATCGGCCGGCACTTCAGCGCCGTCCTAGGAAGCGGCAGCCTTGGCCGCTACGACAAGCAGATCGCCGCACCCACAGTGGTCATCCACGGCCGGGCCGACAAGCTGATGCGGCCCTCCGGAGGCCGGGCGATCGCCGACGCCGTGCCGGGCGCTCGACTGGTACTGCTCGACGGAATGGGCCACGATCTGCCCGAGCCGCTGTGGGACGAGATCATCGCCGAACTCGACTCCACGTTCAGCCTGTGCGCTGACGCGCGCTAACCGCCGGATTGGTGCCGGATAGGCTCGCGAAGGTAAGGTGCGGGGGCGCCTGAAGTAGCCCGAGGCATCACATCGTCACTCAAGGGCGCGCCGGGGGCCGTGGTGATTAGTGGTAAATCCAGCACGGGAAAGTGAGTCGTGAGTCATGCCCAAGGCAGCCGACACCAAGGACATGCAGCCTAACTTCGAGAACATCCAGGCACATTATGACCTGTCCGATGACTTCTTCGGGCTGTTCCAGGACGAGACCCGCAAGTACAGCTGTGCCTACTTCACCGGCCCGAACGTCACCCTGTCGGAAGCGCAGATCGCCAACGTCGACCTCAACCTCGACAAGCTCGACCTCAAGCCCGGGATGACGTTGCTGGAGATCGGCTGCGGCTGGGGCTTGACCATGAAGCGGGCGATGGAGAAGTACGACGTCAACGTCATCGGCCTGACCCTGTCGAAGAACCAGCAGGCCTACTGCCAGGAACTGCTCTCCTCAGTCGACAGCGACCGCACCTTCGACGTACGCCTGGAGGGCTGGGAACAGTTCCACTCGCCCGTCGACCGGATCGTCTCGATCGAGGCCTTCGAACACTTCGGCTTCGAACGGTATGACGACTTCTTCAAGAACTGCTTCGACATCATGCCCGACGACGGACGGATGACCATCCAGAGCAGCGTCAGCTACCACCCGATGGAATTGGCCGAGCGAGGCAAGAAGCTCACCTTCGAGTTGGCGCGGTTCGCCCGGTTCATCTACACCGAGATCTTCCCCGGCGGACGCATCCCCAGCACGAAGATGATGGTGGAACTCGGCGAGAAGGCGGGTTTCGTTGTGCCCGAAGCCATGTCGCTGCGCAACCACTACATCAAGACCCTTGGTGTGTGGGCTGCCGCGCTGGAGCGCAATAAGGACGAGGCCATCGCCATCACCGACGAGGAGAACTACAACCGGTACATGAAGTACCTCACCGGTTGCCAGTACTACTTCGTCGATGAGGGCCTCGACGTCAGCCTGGTCACCTACCTCAAGCCGGGTGCGGTGCTGGAGTCGGCGAAGTAGCCGGCACAGCCAGACGGCGCGTTCTGACGGTCGTCGCAGCCCTCGCGGTGCTGTTCGCCGCGGTGACGCTGGTACTTCGCGCCACGCCGGTGTTCGACTTCCCCGACATGGTCCTGACGGTCGGCTCGCCGTACACGGCTCTGATCGCCCTGGCCGGGCTGGCTCTCGCCGTGTGGTCCCGTCGGACCCTGCTGTCACTCGTGGCACTGATCGTCGCAGTCGCCAGCGTCGCTATACAGGTCTCCTGGTACTACGTCGGGCGCCCTGCTGGCCTTGACACCCAGCGCCACACCGATGTCCGGGTTCTCGCATCCAACATCTACAAGGGCCGGGCCGATCCCGAGGCGTTCGTCCGGCTGGCCACCGACAACGCCGATGTCATCACCGTGGCGGAGTTGACGCCGGACGCGGTCCAACGGTTCGGTCAGGCGGGATTGGACCGGGTGTTCCCGTATTCGCATCTGCAGCCCAGCCCCGGAGCCGGTGGCATCGGCATGTGGAGCCGCTACCCGCTCACCGCGCTGTCGGAGCTCAGGCACCGGAACGTGGTCATGCCGGCCGCCCAGGTGCACCTTCCCGGCGTCGCCATCGCGCCGGTGCTGGCAGCCACCCACGTCATGTCCCCTGTCGCCGGCGACCAGAACACCGTCGCCGACTGGCGCACCGGAATGGCCGCCGCCAAGGCGCAATTGGACAACTTCGCCCACGCCGCCGGAGCGGGGGCGGTGATCGTCGGGGGCGACTACAACAGCACCCCGGACATGCGGCAATTCCGGGACCTGCTGACCAACGGATATCGCGATGCCGTCGATGAGACCGGTTCAGGCTTCGCGCCGACATACCCGGCCGACACCTGGTACCCGCCGCTCATTACGATCGACCACGTTCTGACGCGCAACGCGGCGGCGACGTCGGTCGACGTCGTGTCAGTGCCCGGTTCCGACCACCTCGCACTGCTGGCTACGATTCAAGTGCCGCTGGACTGATGTGCTCACGGACAACCCCCGCTCTCACTAAATCAGCTTGAACACCTTATTGACCTGGTACAGAGGAACTTTCGCATCGTAGGTCAGCAAGCTGGAGAACGCTTCAAGAGCACCCGCGTGGAAGGTGAGTAAGCCCTCCGCGCCCACCGTGGCGCTGAGCGTGCTGCCGGGGACGTAGGCCGTCAATCGCGGTTGGGCGCCCTCAGCGCCTGCGCCGACAGCCTGTTCTGTGTCGACGTAGTACTGGTCCCACCCCCATATGTCCTGCGTGCCCTTCTTGCTTGTGATTGTGGTGCCGGCTGCCACGCCCGGGCCCGTGACAAGCTGACCAGGACCGATCTTGGTCGGGTTGTACAACGCGGGTCGGGTCACCGTCAGGACTTTCCCCGCGCTGCCGCCCGGGTTGGGCTTGCCGGTCATGCCCTGCGTGAACGTCCCGTCGTTGATCACACCGTAGAAGCTGGCGACACCGCTGTTGGCACCATCACCCGGGCATTGCTGTTTCGTGTCCACACAGAGAGTCAGATAGGCCGGGTTTTCGTATCCCGCAGTGACGTCGAACAGTGACCACCCGCCAAACCAGCCCCAGGTCGGCGGGGTAACTATGCCGTACATCAGGTTGACGTACGGGGTCAACGTTCCCGTCACCGAGATCCCGGAGACGTCTTTGAAGTCACTCGCATCGACATCCCAATACCAATTCATCTCGGCCTGGAATTCGCCGGGCGCCCCTTGGGTGTTGTAGGCGAGCAACATGCCCGGCACCCCGTAGGCATGCGCGGTCGGATTGAACTTGCCGTTGCCCGGGAGACCGTTCAACGTCGCGCTGAGGCCGAGTTTGATGCCGGCCGTGGCCGTCAAGCTGTCGACCCCTAGCGGGCCCGGCGTGCTGAAGCTGAAGGATTTATCCCACTCAGGGCTGGCGAGGGATCCGTTCGGCCCCAGGTTGATCTGCAGACTCGGGCCGAGCTCCGCGGCGAGTAGTGCTCCAAACGTCCACTTACCCGACTTGAACTTGTCCAGCCAGCCGTCGGGGACGTAGGCATAGCCGTACAGCACCGGGTTGACGTCGATACCGAACTTCGCCGACGGAAGCTGGGTGGCCTTCATGGATGTCACGCCCTTCGTGAACACCCCATTCGCATCTGTTCCGGCGGTTTGGGGTGGCGACTCCAGCAGGAACCTATTCGGGGCAAGCTGCTTCACGATCTTGGTTCCGGGCCAGACTCGATCGTCGCCCCACCCGAGGATCGTCCCGGATTCCAGAAGCCACGGCGTGGTGCCGTTCACGTTTTTGTCGCTCAGCTCTGGGCCCTTCACCGGGTTGGTAAACTTGAAACCCAGTTCGGGAGCGTCGTTGTACTTGGTTATTTCAAGGACGCTGCACGATCCGGTACCCGCGGCATTTCCAGTCGCTCCGGAGCCGCAACTCCCGCCCGTTTCCTGCGTGATTTTTCCGGTGAAGTACGTCGGCCCCACTTGCTTCGGGGAGCCATTGACCAGTGCCGTAGTAGGGCTGGCGGTCACATTCAGTCTGTCGCTCTTGATGGGAAGGTAGATCGCGAACGTTTTGTAACTACCGTAATCAGCGCCTGCCGGCGCCTGCAGGTCAGTGTTCTTGAAAAGCGGGTCCGACGCGCTTCCGACCCCGCCCGGGCTTTGCCAAGTGCCCAACGCGATACCACCGGCAGCCGTTGCGATGGACTTCGCGTATGTCACAGCATCCTCGAGCGTGCCCGGATTAGAGCACTTGAGGGCTGTCCGAGTACAGTCAAAATCCCCACTTGTCAGATAGGGCTTCTTCTGCTCTGCGAGCGAGGTCCAGTCCCCAGAGACTGCCGCTGGATCGGCTGTGGTGCCGCCGCTGAGCGTGCCGGACCACTGCTTGACATCTCCGTTTTTCAGCCCCACGATCAGGCCGTCATGGACCACCGTGTTGCCCTGGGAGTCGGTGATCGTCTTGGGCGCCAGGACCATTGTGGCGACGCCGCTACCCCCATCGCCGTCCCAACTGGTGTCGTACAGGTCGACGCTGCCGCCGATCGCAGTGCCGCCCTCCCACAGCACCATCCGACCGTCGTTCAGACCTATCGCGACGCCGCCCTCTTTCGCCGTGGTTGGCGAGGAACCCGACCCCCCGTTGATGCCGACCAGCGTGGTGACGGGACTGTTCCAGCCGGTGTTCATCAATACCGTCCAGCCGGTGCCGTCGTATGTTCCAAGCAGCAGGTCCTGCACCTTGCCATAGCGCTCGGTCCGCGACGGGTCGAAGTCGTAAATCGCCAGCCCTCCGCAATCGGAGCAGGTAGATCGAACGTAGCTTTTGTCGCCGGTTCCGGAGGTGGCCTGCTTCACCCGGGCGGTGGGATCTCCCAGGGCGACGAGAAGGGTTTGGTCCTTCGGCCACTCAGGGCTTGGGTTGAGCGGATACGCGAGCATGGCAGAGATCGGACGGCCCCCGGTATCCAGGCCCTTCAACTCGGTCCAGTTGTTGGCCAAGGGGCTGAGCGGGGTATACCCGAGCCCTGCTTTATCGGTTCCAGTTTGGTAGTTGCCGGTCGCCCCGTCCGTACCCCCGTTGGCCATCGTCGACCACACGGGATTGCCGTTGGCGTCGGAGAGCACCACGTTGCCGTCGTCCTGAAGGGACAGCTTGACCGCGTTGTTGGTGCCGGATGCCCACACCGGTTGGAGGGCCTCAGCCGGAATAGGAGAATAGCCCGGATACTGGTAGGTCATCGGGAAACTC
>CAIOYU010000766.1 GCA_903862565.1 uncultured Actinomycetes bacterium
GCCGCGCGCTGTGGCTGGGGCGGACCAAGCGCATCGCCACTGCCGACCAGCGAATTGTGTTGCACGACAGGGATCGTGGGTGTTCGCATCCGGGGTGCACCGTGCCCGGTTACGGCTGTCAGGTCCACCACGCCACCAAGGCTTGGGCGGATGGCGGCCACACCGACATCGATGATCTGACGTTCGCGTGCGGCCCACACAACCGACTGGTCAAGCCTGGCGGCTGGTCTACTCGGAAACGGCGCGATGGCACGACCGAATGGCTACCGCCGCCGGCGGCGCCGTTGATCGGCGGCACGAATCCGTTCCACCATGCCGACAAACTGGCCCGAAAATTCCGCCAGTGATCTCTGATCAGTCCGGTTTGTGCATCGAGGCGCGGATCTCCTCAAGCTTTTCCGCCGCAGCCCGCTGCCGGGCCGCGAACTGCTGATCGGCGGTGCTGCCCGCGGTGGTTTCTTCGGCTAATTCGGTTGCGCCCAGCGCCGTGCCGTAGCGGGTCTCGATCTTCTCCCGTACGCCCTCGAAGGTCGGTACGCCGGCGGCGGTGTAACCGGTGTCGAGCTGGGGTGCCGGAATGTGCGAAAAGATAGGGTCCGGCACCGGAGCTGTGACGGTCGTGGCTGCGTCGTCGGAGACGGGTGCGGTGGGCTGTGTCGGTGCGGTGGGCTGTGTCGGTGCGGTGGCCGCCGCAGTGGTGGCACCTTCCGGCGTAGTGCCTGTGTCGGCCGAAGTTGCTTTCTCGGCGGGGATGTCGTCGTGCGGCACGGGATCTCCTTAGCGGGGCTGGTGCGGTTGCAGTGTGCCCAAGTGGGCGCCATCGGCGGCGATCGAGACGCCTTCGGGCTGCGTCGGGGTCCCGGGCAACGGAACCTCCGGCGCCTCCGGGGTTCCGATGCGCCCTGCCAACCAGGGCAGCGAAGATGCCAGAGCCTTCGCTCCGAAGGGCCAGTCGTGCTTGCCGGCCTGCGGCACCACCGCACACTCGATGCCGTAGGCGTCCGCCAGCCCGCACAGGGCCCGCGATGCGGCGATCGGAGTGGCGGCCTCGACGCCGGGTTCGGGTTCGGGCAGGTCTGCGCCGGCGATCGGCTTGATGTCCTTACTCGGCGGAACGGAGACCGAGAACCAGCCCGCCAGACCGTCATAGGGGCCGTGCTCGGCGATCACCGTCGCCGGATCCCACTCCGGATAGGCTGCGGCGTTCCCGCCGTACAGGCGCTCGATGGTCTGCTCCTTGGTGCCGGCATTCGGGGCGATGTCACCGTCGATGTCGACGAACGCGGTGAACAGTTCCGGGTACTTCACGGTCAGGTTCAGTGCGCAGGTTCCGCCGCTGGACCAGCCGACGACACCCCAGTTCGCCGGGTCATCGCTGACGCCGAACTCGGCGACCATGTACGGCCGGACGTCCAGTGTCAGGTGGTCGGCCGCGTTGCCGCGGACGCCGTTGACGCACTCGGTGTCGTTGTTGAAGGCACCGCCGGAGTCGGCGAACACGAACACCGGCGCGTTACCCCCGTGCTTGGCGGCGAACTCGTCGAGGGTGGCCACTGCATTGCCGGCGCGAATCCAGTCGGCAGCGGTGTTGAACTGCCCGCCGATCAGCATGACGGTGGGCAGCGCGGGCGGGGGATTGGTGGCGAAGTACGCCGGCGGCAGGTAGACCAACTCGCCGCGGTGCTTGAATTTCGACGCGTCTCCCGGAATGTTGACCGGGACGACCTTGCCCTTAGCCGGAACCGATTTGGCGGCAAGCATTTTGGCCACCGTGGCCTGGTCGGTCTGGCCGGGCAGTGGGCCGCCCGTCAATTGGCCCCAGGCGGTCTGGACGGTGGGGAAGTAGCCGACCCACAGATTGACCATCAGTCCCGCGCACAGCGCCGCCATCGGTATCGCCAGAAGCGACACGCCACGGCGGCGCCACCGAGTCGAACGCCAGCCAAGGGCCGCGACCCCGACGGCCAGGCCGGTCAGCCCGACCCAGATCCACAGCGGCAGCGGTGCCGGTTCTCCGGAGAGTCCTTCGGAGGCGATGCTCCAGTACGTCACCGCGATGAAGGCCGCACCGATCAGGGCGGCGACCGGCAGCCACACCCGCCGCCAGCGGCGGTCACGCCACCCGACCGCATAGATCAGTGCCACTGCGGCAAGAATCTGCACGGTCACCGGAACCCAGCCGTGCATCAGGGAGACATGATCGCGGAACGGCCAGATCGGCTCGGCAAGGATCGTCACACCTACCATCGTGGCCGGTTTTCCTCACAAGTCGCTGGGGATGCGGACATGGATCCCGAAGGGACCCTGCTCTCCAAGGTTAGCGCGGCTTGGCCAGTGGGAACGGCAACGTCTCGCGGATACTGCGCCCGGTTATCAGCATGACCACCCGATCGACACCCACGCCGAGTCCCCCCGTCGGCGGCATGGCGTACTCCAGGGCTTGCAGGAAGTCCTCGTCGAGTTCCATGGCCTCGGGGTCGCCGCCGGCCGCGAGCATCGACTGCTGCTGAAGGCGGCGCCGCTGTTCGACCGGGTCGGTCAATTCCGTGTAGGCCGTGCCCAATTCCACACCCCACGCGACGAGGTCCCAGCGTTCGGCAAGGCCCGGCGTGGCCCGGTGCGGCCGGGTCAGCGGGGATACCGAGGTGGGGAAGTCGGTGTAGAAGGTGGGCGCTTCAGTGCTGCCCTCGACCAGTCGCTCGTAGAGTTCGAGCACCAGTTCGCCGGCGTCCCAGTGCGTCAGATAGGGGATTGCCGCCCCGTCGCAGAGCCGGCGCAGCGTGCCCACGCCGGTCTCGGGGCCGACGGTCTCGCCGAGGGCTTCTGAGACCGCGCCGTGGACGGTCTTGACCGACCACTCACCGGAGATGTCGACCGGCTCCAGCTTGGCGCCGCGATCGTCGCCGACGGGGCGCATGACCACCATCTGTCCGTTGGCGGCGGCGGCGGCGTTCTGGATGAGCTCACGGCAGCCGTCCATCCACACCCGGTAGTCCGCATGGGCCTGATAGGCCTCCAAGAGCGTGAATTCCGGATTGTGGCTGAAGTCCACCCCCTCGTTGCGGAACGCCCGGCCCAACTCGAACACCCGCTCCACCCCGCCGACGCAGAGCCGCTTGAGATACAACTCTGGGGCGATCCGCAGGTACAGCTCGAGGTCGTAGGCGTTGATGTGGGTCCGGAACGGCCGGGCGTTCGCCCCGCCGTGGATCCGCTGCAGAATCGGCGTCTCGACCTCGAGAAAGTCCTTGGCGAACAAGGTTTCCCGGATCGACCTGATGATTTCGCTGCGGGCCCGGATCAAGTCGCGCGCATCGGGGTTGACGGCCAGGTCCACATAACGGGCCCGCACCCGCGCCTCCGGGTCGGTCAGGCCCTTGCGCTTCTCCGGGAGCGGCCGCAGGCATTTCCCCAGCAAGCGCCAGCGCTCGACGAGCACCGACCGTGTTCCGTTCTTGCTGTATCCCATGGTTCCGGTCGCCTCGACCAGGTCACCGAGGTCGACGTCGGAGAAGTCGGGCGCCGCCTCGTCGAGTGCGGAGCGGTCCAACAGCAGCTGGACGTCGCCGGACCAGTCCCGCAACGCGGCGAAGGTCACCCCGCCGTAGTTACGCGTCCGCAATACCCGACCCGCCACCGTCACCGGTACGCCATCGTCCTCGACGAGAGCCTGGGCCACGGTGTGACTGGGCTGGTGTCCCACGGGATAGGGGTCAATGCCGTTGTCGCGCAGGGCTTGCAGCTTTGCCATCCGAACCCGCACCTGCTCGGGTGGGCGCTGCTTCTCCTCACCGTCGGCCGACGCGCGTTCGAGCAGATCCACCGTCGGTGCGCTGCCGTCGGCGTGCAGTTCGCCCGTCGCCACGAGATCGTGGGGCACCGCGGGGTGGTGACCGGTGTGCTGCTTGTCCCGTCGGGAGAACGGCAGCACCAGAAAGCCTTCGGCGATCACCGAAGCCACGCCGACCCGCGGGAGCAGGCGAGCGTCCTCGTAGCAGGCGAACCGGGGAACCCACTGCGGTTCGTATTTCGTGTTCGAGCGGTACAGCGTCTCCAGTTGCCACCACCGGGAGAAGAACACCAGCAGCGCCCGCCACAGGCGTGCCACCGGGCCCGCACCCAACTGGGCACCCTGCTCGAACGCCGACCGGAACATGGCGAAATTCAGCGAGACCCGGCTGACGCCGACGGTATCGGCCCGTTGGAGCAGTTCGCTGACCATCAATTCCACGGTGCCGTTCGGGGACTGTCGCGAGCGGCGCATCAGATCCAGGGACAGCCCGTTGCTTCCCCACGGCACCAGCGACAACATAGCCACGACGTCGTGTTCATCGGCTTTTGCGGGGTCCTCGGCGCGCACGGCCTCCACCAGCAGGCAGTCGCCGTCCGCGGGATCGCCCAGCCGACCCAGCGCCATCGAGAAGCCGCGCTCGGTCTCGGTGTCGCGCCAGGCGTCGGCGTGCCTGATCACCTCGGCCATCTGCTCGGGGGTGAGGTCGCGGTGCCGGCGCATCCGCACGGTCAGCCCGGCCCGGCGGGCGCGGGTCACCGCCTGGCGCACGGGCTTCATGTCCGATCCGGAGAGCCGGAACTTGTCGGGATAAAGGATCGCCTCATCGCCCAGTTGCAGCGCACTGAGGCCGGCCTCCCGGAATGCCTGCGCACCAGTCGAACTCGCGCCCATCACTCCGGGTGCCCAGCCGTACTCCTCGCACAGTTGCAGCCAGGCTGCGATGGCCTGCTGCCAGTACCGGGGGTCGCCCACGGGATCGCCGCTGGCCAGGCACACCCCGATTTCGACCCGA
>CAIOYU010000767.1 GCA_903862565.1 uncultured Actinomycetes bacterium
AGTTCTACGTGCCGTTCGCCAGGGCATTCACCGCGGATACGAAATGTGTGGCTGTGCAGTATCCGGGCAAGCGGGCCGGCAAGGACTTGTCGAAGTACACCAGCATCCCGGAGATGGCCGATCGGCTTTGCGGGATGCTCAAACCCGAGGAGAACCCGGGGGGCAATGTGGCGTTTTTCGGGCACAGCATGGGAGCACTTCTGGCCTTCGAGGTCGCCCTGCGTTTCGAGCAGGCCGGCAACCCGATCACCGCTCTGTTCGTCTCGGCGGCGGCCGCCCCCGGCCTGCTACGTCGGATCGCCAACCTGCAGGGCTCGGACGCGCACCTGCTGAACATGATCAGCACTGTCACGGGTGCCAATCCGGAATTCCTCAACGACGAACAGTTCGCTGCGACACTCCTGCCGACATTGCGCGGACTGAAGGCCGTGACGGGCTATGAGAGTCCCCCAGAGGCGAAGGTGTCCTGCCCGATCCACGCGATGATGGCCGACAACGACGAGTTGGGCACCGCGGAACTGATGTCGCCATGGGAGCAGCGGACCACCGCGGCATTCGACCTGACCACCTTCGCCGGTGGCCATTTCTACATCAATGAGAATTTGCCCGAGTTGGCGCACTGGATGGAAGAGCGGATCCGGGCCCCGCGCGACGCCGCGCCAAGCTGAGATTAAGCTGAGGGCAGAAGGTGGTTCCGGTGATTGTTTGCCGTGCAAGTATCAATTCCTGCTGATCGCGGGCTGTGCATGCAGTGAGAATTAGGTAAATCACCAGTTCAAACTAAATCGACACGACTGATTCGACGCGCCCGGCCGCGCCGCCAGCTAATCTCTGTAGTGTGCTCTGAGGCCCCCGCACGTTCCAAATCTTGCCGTCGGCCGCGGCACGCATTACACTAAGCTGATAGATTGGGGGAGCAGCGAGGGCTCAGAGTGGAGATCTCGCACGCTTAGATTTTCGGTAAGAGGCCGTTTCAACACGGCCCGAAATTGCGATCGGCCGCCCCGGGTAAAGCCCCGGATTCCCCATTCAGCCGTCCGCACCATAAGCGAAGAGGTGTGCCCGACATGTCCCAGACCGATATCTCCCAGACCCAAATCTCCCCGATCGCCCACCTGTCGCTGCCCGCTCTGCTGCTGCAGCGCGCCACCGAAACCCCCGACGACCTGGCGTACATCTTCATGGATCCAGAGGTGACCGGCACCGGTGAGGCCGAGACGCTGACCTGGGCCCAGCTCCACCGCAAGTCGTTGGTCCTAGCCGATGAGCTGCGCCTGCACGGCGCGCCCGGCGATCGGGCGGCGATCATGGCCCCGCAGGGTCTGGATTACATCGTGGCCTTCCTCGGCGCGCTTCAGGCCGGCTTCATCGCCGTGCCGCTGTCGGTGCCACAGTTCGGGGTCCATGACCAGCGGGTCGCCTCAGCGCTGGAGGACAGCCAGCCGGTCGTGCTGCTCACCAACTCGGCGTCGGTCGCCGACGTCAACAAGTACGCCTCCGGCCAGGCGGGCCGACCGGCGCCGAGCGTCATCGAGATCGACCTCCTTGATTACGCGGTGACCCGGGAGGTGTCCGCCGCCGACAATTCCCGCCCCGGTGCGGCGTACCTGCAGTACACCTCGGGGTCGACACGCACGCCGGCCGGCGTCGTTGTCTCACACCGCAACGTGACCGCCAATATCGAGCAGATCATGCTGGATTACTTCGGCACTACCACGCTGCCCGAGGAGACCACGGTCGTGACGTGGCTGCCCTTCTTCCACGACCTCGGCCTGATCATGGGCGTCTGCTCACCGCTGGTGACGGGCCGCAAGGCCGTGCTGATGAGCCCGCTGGCGTTCCTGCTCAAGCCCGCGAGCTGGATCCAGCTGATGGCCAAGCACCCGCATTGCTTCTCCGGCGCGCCCAACTTCGCCTTCGAACTCGCCGCACGGCGCACCTCTGACGCCGACATGGAGGGCCTTGACCTCAGCCGTGTTCACGTCATCCTCAGCGGTGCTGAGCGCGTGCACTCTTCCACGGTCAACCGGTTCATCGGCCGCTTCGCCAAATTCGGCCTCAAGGACCGGGTGATCCAGCCGTCCTACGGCCTGGCGGAGGCGACCCTGTACGTGGCCACCCCGGATGTCGAGGAACCGGTCCGCACCGCTCACTTCGACCTCGAGCAGCTCGCGGCCGGTGTTGCGCTGCGCTGCGAGGCCGGTCAGGATGCCAGCACCGAACTGGTCACCTACGGACCTCCGCGGGCCTACCCGGTCTGCATCGTCGACCCCGAGACCGGAATCGAGAAGTCCGAGGGCGACATCGGTGAGATCTGGGTGCGCGGGGACAACGTTGCGTTGGGCTATTGGCAGAAGCCGGAGCTGACGGACCGCATGTTCCGCGCGCGGATCAACCAGCCCTCGGCGGGCACCCCGGTCGGGCCGTGGTTGCGCACCGGTGATCTCGGGGTGATTTCCGACGGTGAGCTCTTCATCATGGGTCGGCTCAAGGATCTGTTGATTGTCGACGGACGCAATCACTATCCCGACGACATCGAGTCCACCATCCGGGAGATCACCGGTGGTCGCGTGGCCGCGATCGCTGTCGAGGACGACACCAGTGAGAACCTGGTGGCGATCGTTGAGGTCAAGCCCGCACGTGACGACCAGGAGGATTCGCAGCTGAACTCTGTCAGTCGCGCGGTGAAGACCGCGATCTGGAAGGAACACAGCCTTCGGGTCGGTGACCTCGTTCTGGTGTCGCCGGGTTCGATCCCCATCACAACCAGCGGCAAGATCCGCCGGTCGTCGTGTGCTGATCTATATCGTGACGGCGAGTTCAACCGGTTAGATATAGCAGTATGACCTCAGAGGCAGACGCCCACGCCGAACTAACCCTCTGGCTGGTCGACTACCTCGTCACGAACCTCTCCTGCGATCCAGCTGAGATCGACCCGGATGCCCCATTTAACGAATTGGGTGTGGGATCCCGTGATGCCGTGGTCCTTTCCGGTGAGCTGTCCGAGCATCTTGGGCGGCCGGTGTCGCCGGTGGACTTCTGGCAGAACCCCACCATCAACGCTCTGGCCACCGCGCTGCTGGCGCCCGAGGCGGAGACGGGGGGTGCGGCGCCGGGCGCGACGGATAGTGCGCTGACCGAGCCGATCGCCATTATCGGACTGGGCTGCCGCCTCCCCGGAGACATTCACGGCCCCGAGCAACTGTGGGAGTTTTTGGCCGCGGGTCGCTCAGCGGTCTCAACGGTGCCCGAAGGGCGCTGGCAAGCGTTCGAGGATGGTTCGCAAAAGACGGCGACGGCCCTGGCGGACACCACCCGGTTCGGTTCGTTCCTGAGCGACGTCGATGCCTTCGATGCCGATTTCTTCGCCATTACGCCGCGCGAAGCAGACCGCATCGATCCGCAGCAGCGTCTGCTTCTCGAGGTGGCCATCGAGGCCTTCGAGCATGCCGGTATTCCGGCCGAGACACTGCAACGTTCGCAAACCGGAGTTTTCGTGGGCTCATGTGTCAGCGAGTACGGCTACCTCGCCTCGCGCGACCTCGACAAGATCGACGCCTGGACCGGCACCGGGGGAGCATTGAGCATCATCGCCAACCGGCTGTCGTATTTCCTCGACCTTCGCGGCCCGTCGCTCACGGTCGACACCGCATGTTCGTCGTCGCTGGTCGCCGTGCACCTGGCGTGCCAGAGCCTGCGTGCCGGCCAGTCGGAACTGGCGATTGCTGCTGGAGTGAACCTGATCCTGTCGCCCGTCGTGACACGCAGTTTCGATGCCGCCGAAGCGATGTCGCCCACCGGTGCCTGTCATACCTTCGACGCCGCCGCCGATGGCTTCGTCCGCGGCGAGGGTTGCGGTGTCGCCGTGCTCAAGCGACTCTCGGATGCGCAGCGTGACGGCGACCCGGTGCTGGCGGTCATTCGCGGCTCCGCGGTCAATCAGGACGGGCGCTCCAACGGTCTGATGGCGCCGAATCCGGCCGCCCAGGCCGCGGTGCTGCGCGCGGCGTGCGCCGATGCCGGCGCGCAGCCATCGGAGATCGACTATGTCGAGGCGCACGGAACCGGCACGCTGCTCGGCGACCCGATCGAAGCCCGCGCCCTCGGCGCGGTG
>CAIOYU010000768.1 GCA_903862565.1 uncultured Actinomycetes bacterium
ACACGGCGCCGGCGTGCTGGCCGACAAACGTCTCGAAGACCTCGACGACGAGCAGTTCGTCAAGGTATTCAGCACGAAAGTCGTTGGAGCCGAAGCGTTGCTGGATGCGACATCGTCGGACGACCTACGATTCATTTCGCTGTTCTCCTCCATCGCGGCGCGGGCCGGCAACCCCGGACAGGCCGCGTACGCCGCTGCCAACGCGGTTCTGGAGTCCATCGCGGCGCGCGAGTCCGCCCGTCGCGGGGCCGACTGCGTGGTCCGCGCGTTCGGTTGGGGCCCGTGGGACGGCGGCATGGTCGATGCGACGCTCAAGAGTCGGTTCGCCGAGGCCGGTGTGGGTGTCATCGGGTTGGACGACGGTGCGCGGTTCTTCGCCGAGCACGCACTGGCTCGTTCCGGCGCCTCGGCGATCGTCGTCGCCGCGCCTGCCGAACACCGCATGCGGGCGGCACGCCTGGAATGGGACGTTTCGACTGAAACTCTGCCGGTGCTGGCCGACCATCAGGTCCGGGGCCGGGTCGTGGTGCCGGTGGTGATCGTGCTCGACGCGATGCTGCGGGCCGTGCGTCCTCTGGTGCCGACCGCCGCCACGGTGGTGCGCGACTTCCAGGTGCTCTCCGGCGTGGTGTTCGCTGAGACCGAAATTCAATCCCTGACAATCGATCTCGAGCCGGCAGGCTCGTCGTACATCGTCAGCGTCGAGGACTTTCAGGGCCGCAAGCGCTACCGCGCCATCATCGACACCGAACCAGCCCCATCCCCGGGTGGCCTGGTTCCGCAGATCTCGGGGTCGGCCTGGCCGATGAGCGCCGACGACGCCTACACCGGCCCGCTGTTCCACGGTCGCAGTTTCGCCGCCATCGAGGGGCTCGACGTCCTCGGATCCGCCGGGTGCACCGCGCGCCTGCGAGGTCTGCGCGAACTCGGCTGGCCCAACGAGGCCTGGGCCATCGATCCGGTCATCGTGGACGGCGGGCTGCAGTTGGCCATCCTGTGGGCCAGTGCGCAGGGCCTTCCGCTGGTGCTGCCGCAGCGGATCGGCCGCATGGTGCTGCACCGGCCGTTCGGCGACGGCGGCCTGCACTGCCGCCTGGCCGCACACCCGGTCAGCGACAAACGCGTCGACTACGACATCGCCTTCGAGACCGCCGACGGCACGCTCGTCGCGGAGCTTGCCGGTGTGGAGTTCTATGTCGCGGGTTCGGGTGCGGATTCGCCGGCGTGAGCGGTTTCGAACCTGTCGCGATCGTCGGGCGCAGTTGCGTCCTGCCCGGTGCGACCACGCCGGAGGCACTGTTCGAGGCCACCATGGCCGGGCGCTGTCTGCTGTCGGCCACGCCGCGCGATCACTGGCGCGGAGTGGATCCGGCGACGCTTCTGGCCAGCGACAAACCCGGCCTGCGGGTCTCCTCGGCGACCGGCGGGTATATCCAGGACGCACTCGATCTCGGTGACATCGCCTCGCGCATAACCGGTCTCGCGCGTCTCGATCCGCTCGTCGGATGGCTGGCGCACTGCGTTCGTCAGGCCCAGGGCGCACCGCTGGCCGCGCCGCGGACGGGCCTGATCGTCGGTAACCTCTCCTACCCCAGCACCTTGGGCACCGCGTTCGTCGACAGCATGTGGAACGGCCGCGACGATATCGACCCGCGCAACCGGTTCTCCTCCGGGCTGCCGGTGCATCTGGTCGCCGAGGCGATGGGCATCACCGGACCGGCCTTCGCGCTGGATGCGGCGTGCGCGTCGTCGCTGTACGCGATCAAGCTCGCCTGCGACGCCCTGCAGGACGGCGAAGCCGACATGATGCTGGCCGGCGGGGTCAACGGCTCCGACGACCTGTTTCTGCATCTGGGTTTCACGGCACTGCAGGCGCTCAGCCCGTCGGGCCGGTCGCGGCCGTTCCATGCCGACGCCGACGGACTCGTGCCGTCCGCGGGGGCGGCACTGGTCGCATTGAAACGCCTCGAGGACGCCGAGCGCGCCGGAGACCACATCGTCGGCGTCATCCTCGGCGTCGGGCTGTCCAACGACGGCCGCCAGAGCGGATTCTTAGCCCCTGCGGTGGCTGGCCAGACCCGAGCCATGACCGCGGCACTGGAGCAGGCAGGACTGGCACCCTCGGACATCGACTATGTGGACTGCCACGCCACCGGCACCTCACTCGGCGACGCCACCGAGCTCGAGAGCATCGTCGCCGCCTACGGTGATGTGCCGCTGCGACTGGGCGCGCTCAAGGGCAACCTGGGCCACACCATCACCGTCTCCGGCGCGGCCAGCCTGGTCAATGTGCTCTCTGCCATGCAGGCGTCGACCACTCCACCGACGTTGTGCGACAACCCGACTGCCGCGCTCGCGCAGACGCCGTTCACCGT
>CAIOYU010000769.1 GCA_903862565.1 uncultured Actinomycetes bacterium
CACCAATACTCATTGCCCCGCAACGACTATCAGCGATTAACTGACCTATCAACTGTCGAACTCGGGTGTACTGCAGTGCGCGAACGCTCATGTGCCCGACTGAGGCCATGTCGACCGGCGTGATCGGGTGATGGGCGTTGGCGTGGATGTAGTCGATGACACGACGAATGTCCGCTGAAGTGCCTGCTCGATCATTGGGCGCCTCTACAGCGCGCGCGTGATGACTGAGGGTCGATGTGAGGACGAGCGCCTCAGTCTCCTGCGCAATGAGATCGGTGCAGACGTGGGAATCAGCCAAAGCAGACAGGACGGCGATCACGCGCTGCCAGACGATGGCGTGCTCGGGGGCTGCTCGGTGCTGCGCCTCAAACCGATACCGGCTTTTCATGTCCTCGCCGACAACAGACGCGACAAGTGCTTGATCCACCTGAACCGTGTTCAGCTCACAGTCGCCCTCCCAGCGCAGTCTGAACGGCTCGTCCGGACCGATCGCGACAACCTCACCCGGTCCGTAGGAATACTCGGCGCCTCCCGTCTCCACTGTGAGCGTTCCACGCACCGGCGAAGAGACGAGAACAGATGAGCGCAGCGGGGCGGCGTGGATCTCGACATCGAGGCCGTACCCGAGGCGATGGAGCCGCGCGTGTCCGACTCGGTACTCCGTCTGAACGGCATGGAGGCGGCTCCCTGCGGCAATCACCCGCAGGTCGTGATCGCAGTAGCCCGCGGCGATTGTGGTCCGCGCCTCGTCCACGTCATGCGTATCCAGGAGCTGGGAGATCGCAGCGAGGGTCATCTCTCCTCCTTTGCGCGAATCGGCTCCGTTGTTGCGTCCGACGGCTATCCCCGGCTGACACCCGACTTTAGATTGGTGAGCGCCACAAGGCGCGTGATTCAGCCGATTTCCCAGCAGGGAGGAACCGCCCATGTCCACCTACGTTCTGATCCATGGCTCTTGGCATACGGGGGCCGAATGGGCCGCCGTCGCCGACGAACTCAGAGCTCAGGGCCACGAGGTCCACACCCCGACGGTCGCCGGGCACGGCAACGGCGTGCCAAAAGACGTCAATCACAACGACTGCGTGCAATCCATCGTGGACTACATCGTCGATGCGGATCTCCAAGACATTGTCCTTCTGGGACACAGCTACGGTGGAACCATCATCGCCCGCGTCTACGAAGAGATTCCCGAACGCATCCGTCGCCTCATCTGGTGGAATGCTTTCGTTCCCGCACCCGGAAACTCACTTCTTGATGAGGTGCCGCCTCACTACCGGGAATTGTTCACGATGCTCGCGGCAGAGTCCGGTGACAACACTGTTCCCATGCCGTTCCCCATCTGGCGGGAGAACTTCATCAACGACGCAGACCTGAGCACCGCCAAGGCAACGCACGAGCTCCTGTCCTCTGAGCCATTCCAACCGTTCGTCGACAAGCTGCCTCTTGACCGCTTCTACGCCACACTGGGAAATGTTGGGCGTAGCTACATCAATGCAACCGAGGACATTGCCCTCCCACCGGGGGAGTGGGGATGGCATCCGCGCATGTCGTCACGTCTCATGGGGGCCAGGCTCGTCCAGCTGCCGGGAAGCCATGAGGTCATGTTCACAAACCCGGCCCTGCTCGCAACGAAGGTCATCGAGGCTGGGCGCGACTGATGGTTTCGTCCTTTCGACGCAGCGCAGCACCCCGATTTATCCGCTGCAATCGTGGGCAGGCCGTCACCGACCAGAGTGGCCCTGCTTGATGCGATGAGGGGGTGACGGCACTGCTTCGGCAGAAACGAGCGAACAGCAGATGTGGAAGTCCCGGGACGTACGTGAAGGTTGTACCGGGACTTCATAATGTGCGCCCGGAGGGACTCGAACCCCC
>CAIOYU010000770.1 GCA_903862565.1 uncultured Actinomycetes bacterium
GGGGGTGATGTCAGCGCGGCGGCAGGCCGTGCACGATCGTCAGGAACTGCAGTTCGGTGCCGGCGCGGCGGTGCTCGGCCAGCGCCTGGTAGTCGGGGTCGTCAAACCAGGCGCGGGCTTGGGACTCGGACGGGAACGTGAAGAGGATCATGCGGCCCGTGCGCGGCGACGTGCCCTCCAGGGTGAAGGCCGCGTCGTCATAGGTGATGAACTCCCCGCCGTATTTTTTGAGCAACGGAAAGAAACCCTTCTCGTATTGACGGTAGACGGCGGCATCGTTGATGTGCAGATTGACCATCGCGTACACGGGGACATCGGACACGGGGACATCGGACATGGTGTGACTCCTTTTAATTGAGGGCTTTAGGTGTGGGTGCGACGTGGAGTCGGGCGGTACTCATGCGACGGCACCGCGGATCAGCTCGAAGGTGGTGGTGATGGGTTGCAGGTGCTGGGCGTCGGGTAGCCGGCGACGGCTCGATACCCGGATGCCCTCGTTGACCAGCATCAGCATTGCGGCCAGTTCCTCGGCGCGGGCCGCCGTGGCGCCGGCGTCGCGCAGGCAGGCCTGAAAGACGCGTTGCATCTCGCCGAGATGGCGGCTGGCGTGCTCGGCAAGGCCGTCGTCGACTCCGGCCATTTCGAGCACGGTGTTGACCAGCATGCAGCCCCAGTGCCGGCTTGCCGATGCGCCGACACCGCTGCCCGGCACGCCGATGAAGTTGCGCTCGAAGAAGTGTTGCAGGGCATCGACCGGCCCCATCTCGATGCGGGCGTGCTGCACCACGTCCACGGTCCGCGCGGCGAATAAGTCGAGGCACTCCAGAAATAGGGTGCGCTTGTCGGTGAACGCGGCGTAGAAGCTGCTGCGGCCGATGCCCATCGCGGACAGCAGATCGGCCAGCGAGCTCGCTTGGTAACCCTTGCGCCAAAACAGCACCAGCGCCCTATTCACCGCCTTGGATCGATCGAACTCGGGTGGACGCGCCATGGATGGATTCTGTACCGATTGGTGCACAATGGCAAGGCGGCGGCGCGGTTGCTGATTCAGGACCGGTGGAGTGCGGCAGCAGCGGCACGGACGACCGCGAGCGCATCGTGGCCGGCGTTCCCCATCCGACGTGGGGGTCCCACCAGCCGAAGATCGGTGCGGCATTAGCCGTCCCGCCGCCGCCGACCGTCATCGCCTTGCCGTTGCAACGCGGCAGCGCGATCGCGGCGGTCACCACAACCACACCAGCGGCCGCGGTGATCACGTCCCGACGTGCCAGGCTCACAGCCGCCAACCCTAGGGCAGGAAACCCACCGGTCGGGTCTGCCTAGCCGCAGATCCCAGCCACGATGAAGTTGAGGAGATCCTCCAGTGCGTCGGCCCGCGTGGAGCCGGGCGGAAGTTTCGCCGCTCCATCAAGGCACAGGCGGGCGAAGCCGTGCACGGCGACCCAGGCGTTGAGTTCGGCACCCGGCCGACGAGACGCGGCGAGGCTGCCACTGCTCACCAGGTCGTCGAGGGCGCTGCCGAGCAGGGCGTAGGGGCCGGCCTCGTCCCCGGACGGGTCCCCGGGCGCCAGGGTCATGGCGCCGGTTCGGCCGAACATCACCTCGAATAGTTCGGGATGGGCCAGGGCGAACTGCACATAGGCCCGACCGGTCGCGGTGAACCGGTTGACGGCCAACTGCGCAGGGTCCTTGCCGGCCCGGGTGGCATTCATGGCGCGCCGCATCCGCTGGGCCAGCTTCTCGAATCCATGAGCGGCGACAGCGGTCAACAGGTCGGACTTGTCATTGAAATGCCGGTAGGCGGCGTTGGCTGAGACTCCGACCTCGCGTGCGGCGGCGCGCAGACTGAACGCGTCGATCCCGTCGTCTTCGATGAGGCGCACGGCCGTGAGGACTAACGCGTTGCGCAGATCCCCGTGGTGGTAGGCGTTCTTCGGCACCGTCACACCCTCCAGGTTGACAGTGTGAACACTCTGGGTAACGTTCACGTTGTCAACATCCCGGCGCGCACGGGACTGCCCACTTGAGGAGTGTCCATGAATCTCGAGAACCAGACCGCGCTGATCACCGGTTCCAGCGGCGGAATCGGCGAGGATTTTGCCGTCGCATTCGCCAAGCGCAAGGCCAACCTGGTCCTGGTTGCGCGGCGCGAGGACAAGCTCGCCGCGTTGCGCACC
>CAIOYU010000771.1 GCA_903862565.1 uncultured Actinomycetes bacterium
CCGTGCCGCTTCCAGCAGGGAAGCGTCGACTGTGGTGCTCAACCGTATGCGGGCCATGCCACAAGTATGCCATTCGGGGGCATCGCGTCCCGGTAGGTGCGACTACGACTGGCCCAAGCTCGGCCGGTAGTCGGCGACCTCGGACTCAGCGGCGAGCAGCGCGCCCAGCTCGCCTTCCTGCTGTGCAACGAAAACACCGACGACCTGTCGACACAATTCCGGCACACTCAGCCCACGCGCATCGGCGATGCGCTTGAGCCCCACCACCGTTGTCGTGGTGACAGGAAATTGAACAGCGAACTGACCACAGGAACCATCCTCGGGCGGCAACCCCGGCCCCACGATGACGGGACCGTCGATGGCGTACTCGCTAACCTCGGCATCCCGGCTCGTCTCTGCGACCTCGGTACGACGTAGCGGGTTGTCGGTGCCGCTATCCGGCTCCTGCCATTCGTCGTCGCTGAGGTAACCCACTGCGCCCACGCTAGACCTCGCCGCCGAGGGGCCGCGCAGTCGACTGTCCGGGACTGTCGAGTCGGAATTCGCCAATGGCCGTGGTCCAGACGCGTACGGTCGGTACCTCTATGGGTAGTCAAACGCCGACCAGAGGGATTCTGGTGACAGACAGCAACCTGAAGCTCGCGGCACGCGGGTTGGTTCTGGGTGCCCTGGTTTCGGTGTCGGTAACGGCGGCAGTGAGTTCGGCTGGGGTTGCCGCCGCTTCATGCACGCCGGGAGGGGGTACCGACGCCGGCGCGCAATGCGCCCTTGACGAGACCAGCTTCTCGATCGAGCTTGATAAGAAGTCCTCGGTTTCGGCGCAGGGCCGCCTCGGCGGTCCCGGTACGAGCACAAGTGAGAGAGATGTCATCGCTTGGGATCCGCCTCCTGCCGAACCATGGACCGCGCCCAGAAGCCTTGGCGCCCAATACGCATCCAACGATCCCGTACTGGTCGCCGAAAGCATGGTGGGCACCGATATGTTCGGCCCCTATGGCTGCGAAGATTTCGTGGACGCCGCATTCGGCCTCACCACCGAGACCGGCATTGGTCACGACATGGCACTGTCGTTCTACCAGTCGCTGGCCGCCCGCGGGCTCGACCATCACGAAACACCGATCCCGCGTGGCGCACTGGTGTTTTCCGCCGGCCCGTACGGAAACCACGTCGACATCTCTCGGGGCGACGGTACGTTCGTTTCCGGCGGCGTGCAGGGGCTCTCGCCCGGCTACGGCGATGGCCACCAGATCCAGATTCTGCCCACCGCCAACCTCGGCGACTGGACGATGTACGGATGGGCCTATCCCCCTTGGTGAGCTTTCATGGAATTCGTTAGGACGGCGTAACGGATCCCCCACCCGCCGAACGGCAACCAGAGAAGAGGAACCATGCCTTCCGTATTGGTTACCGGCGCAGGCCGTGGAATCGGCCTGGCGATCACCGAGCATATGAGCCGACGGGGTTGGGACGTCTACGCGACTGCACGATCCTCCGACGCCCTTCAGAGCCTCGGGCGCATACCCAATGTGCATGCGATCCCACTCGACATCACCGACCGCGCTGCGATCGCAGCCGTTCCCGACCTACTCCCCGCTGAGTTGAACGGCGTCGTCAACAACGCCGGCATCGTCGTCAACGGTCCGGTGGAGGGGTTGACGCTCGATGACTTGACGAGACAGTTCGATGTCAACGTCATTTCGCAGATCGCGGTGACGC
>CAIOYU010000772.1 GCA_903862565.1 uncultured Actinomycetes bacterium
GCCGCCGTGGCTGGGACTATGCGCGCGGAGCGCTTCTATGCCGACACCAAAGCCGTTGTCGTCGAGGATGTTCCGATTCCCGAGCCGGGCCCGGGCGAGGTTCTGGTCAAGGTGGCGTTCTGCGGCATCTGCCACTCCGACCTCAGCCTCATCAGCGGCACCTTCCCGGCCCAGCGCCCGGTGATCACTCAGGGCCACGAGGCCTCCGGCACGATCGCCAAACTGGGCCCCGGGGTCACCGGATGGCAGCTGGGCGACCGCGTGGTGGTCGCCGCCGGGCGCCCGTGCGGCGAGTGCCCGAGCTGCCTGCGCGCCGACTTTGCGAACTGCCTGCGTATGCAGATCATGGCGTTCGCCTACGACGGCGCCTGGGCCGAGTACACCGTCGCGCTGGCCGCCGGGCTGACGGAGGTGCCCGACAACGTGCCCCTGGAGCAGGCGGCGATCCTGGCCGACGCGGTCTCCACCCCCTATGGCGCGGTGGTGCACACCGGCAAGGTGGCCATCGGCGAGTCCGTCGGGGTGTGGGGAGCGGGCGGGGTCGGCACCCACATCGTGCAACTGGCCCGCCTCGTGGGGGCCGCGCCGATCATCGTCCTCGACATCAACCCCGCAACACGCGAACGGGCAACCGAACTCGGTGCCGACCACGCCTTCGACCCCGGCGACGAGAACTTCAAGGACGAGATCGCCCGAATCACCAACGGGCGCATGCTCGATGTCGCGTTCGACGCCGTGGGCAAGAAGGTGACCTTCGAGCAGGCGCTGGACTGCCTGGCGGTGGGTGGACGCCTGGTGAGCGTGGGTATGAGCGCCGAGTCCCCGACCATCGGACCCACCTCGATGTTCGGTGTGACCAAGCGGCAGGTGCTCGGCCACCTGGGCTACCAGAACTCCGACATCGCCACCCTGGCCAAGTTAATTTCGCTTGGCCGGCTGGATATTTCGCGCTCGATCAGCCGGATCATCGGGCTGGAGGACATCCGGGAAGGGATCGAGGCCCTCGAGAACGCCGAGGGCAACCCGATCCGCATCCTGGTGCAGCCCTGACGGTCAGGCCGCCACCGTCGACTTTCGCCGCGGCTTCGGGACCACCGGGTCGGTTTTTTCGGCTACGGCCGCGCGCTTGCCGGGCAGCGCCAACCGGACGATCTTGCCCACGACACTGGCGAACTGCTTGGGCAGCGGCCCACTGTTGTAGGGCAGCCCGTAACGCTCGCAGATCTCGCGGACCTGCGGAGCGACTTGGGCATAACGCCGCGCGGGCAGGTCGGGGTACAGATGGTGCTCGATCTGGTGTGACAGGTTCCCCGACATGATGTGGAACAACTTGCCGCCGGTCAGATTGGCCGATCCGAGGATCTGCCGGTAGTACCACTGGCCGCGGGTCTCGTCACGGGTCTCCTCGATGGAGAACTCCTGGGTTCCCTCCGGGAAGTGCCCGCAGAAGATGATCGAGAAGGACCAGATGTTGCGCACCAGGTTGGCGGTCATGTTGCCGGCGAACACGAACGGGGCGGCGGGACCGGCGAGCACCGGGAACGCCACGTAGTCCTTGAGCGTCTGCCGCCGGACCTTGGCCCAGATCTGTTGCAGCACTTCGCGCTTGTCGGCGTGGGTGATTTCACCTTTGCGGATGCGGTCGAACTCCAGTTCGTGCAGTGCGACACCGTACTGGAACAGCACCATCAGCAGGAAGGCGTACACGGGGTTGCCCAGGCACCTCGGCTGCCAGGCCTGGTCGTCGCTCATCCGTAGCAGTCCGTAACCGATGTCACGGTCCATGCCCAGGATGTTGGTGTGGGTGTGGTGGACGTAGTTGTGCGAGTGCCGCCAGTGCTCGGACGGGCAGGCGTTGTCCCACTCGAAGGTCTGACCGCGCAGTGCCGGGTCCCCGGTCCAGTCGTACTGGCCGTGCATGACGTTGTGGCCGATCTCCATGTTGTCGAGGATCTTCGACACCGCCAGCAGTGTCGTTCCGACGGGCCAGGCCGGCGGCAGCATCAGCAGTGCCCGGCCGGTGACCTCCATGGCCCGTTGGGTTTTGACGACGCGGCGCATGTAGTCGACGTCGGCCTGGCCGAGGTCGGCGATGACGGACTTCCGGATTGCGTCGAGTTCGCGGCCGAACTCCTCGATCTGTTCGGACGTCAGGTGTGGATGATTGGACATTGTTGCGCTCCTTGACGATTCGGTTTGGTGACTACAGTGCGAGTTCGACATCGCCGACCGGGACGGACACGCAGATCTGCACGTCGGTGTCGTCGGCGGTGGAGACCGCTCCGGTGATCAGGTTGCGCACGCTGCCGCTGACTTTGCGGCAGGTGCAGGTGTGGCAGATGCCCATGCGGCATCCGCTCTGGGGTGTCAGGCCGGCGGCTTCGGCCTGCTCGAGCAGCGATCGGCCGTCGTCCCCCGCCTGGATCCCGCTGTCCCGGAACGTGACCCGGCCACCGGTCGCGGCGGCGATCCGCGTTCGCGGGGCGAAGCTCTCGGCGAGGGCGTCGGGCCGGTATCTCCGTACGGCATCCACCAGCGCGGGTGGGCCGCAGACGTAGACCGCATCCGGTTCGGCCATCGCTCCCGCCAGATGCTGCTCGGTGAGGTGGCCGGACAGGTCGCCACCGTCACCGCGGGTGCAGCCGTAGATGACCCGGACTCCTGACAACTGGGCCAGTTCGGTGCGGTAGCCGGCATCGGCCAGGGCCCGGACGTAGTGCAGGACAACGATCTCACCGCCGAAGCCCCTGCTGTGCAACGTGCGGACCATGCTCATCACCGGGGTGATGCCACTGCCGCCGGCGATCAGCAGCAGCCGTTGCGGGACGGGTGCGGGCAGGACGAAGTCACCCGCCGGCGCGGCCAGGTCC
>CAIOYU010000773.1 GCA_903862565.1 uncultured Actinomycetes bacterium
CAGGACCGAAGCCGCTGAAGGCGAAAAGCCAATGGTGCGAACCCCTTCTCCGTTGCGCGAGTTGTAATCGGGGTCGAACACCACCGCGTCGGGATCGGTCAGCGCTTCGCTGGCCTGTGTGACGGTGACGCCGTGCTTGGCGAGATATTCGCCTCGCTTGGTCCAATCCACCGTCACACGCCGAATGTATTACGAGAGTAATACAGAATCAAGACGGGAGCCTGGGCGAGCGGGGCGGGATCCAATAAGTCCTACGCAGGGCAGATCTTGCTGCCGCTAGCAAGCCGTTATGAGGCCCGCAGTCCGGACAAATCGCCCTTGTTCCCGCGATCGCCGGTCGAGACCGAGCAGATCGGCTCTACAAGAGCCTTTCCGTGGACATAAACGATGAATAAACGATGACCCGGGGCGCCGAGAGGCGTAGCACTAGGAAGAAACCGGATCTACCAGGAACTAGTAGGGCGGGTCGGGCTCGAACCGACGACCAACGGATTATGAGTCCGCGGCTCTAACCAACTGAGCTACCGCCCCGTGCGCCGAGAAGCCCCGGTGCACCAAGAGCCTAACGTCAGGTGCGGCAGACCTGCAGGCGTGGGGACGCTCAAGTGCAGACGACCCCTGACGCTCCAGGAACCTTCCGAACGGAGCCCGCAAACCGGGACATCCGCCTGTCAAGAAAGCAGGGCGTCCGGAGTGCGCCACGTGACACCGTCGAATCGGCCGAAGTCATTGTCGTAGCTGACGATTGTTGCGCGATGTTCCATCGCGAGAGCCGCCAAGTGGGCGTCATTGACAAGGTTGCCACCGGCGCCGACGCGGTCCAGCAGTCCGGATAACACGTCGACGTGGCGCGGTGTCGGACTGACCAGGACCGCACCGGGTGCGCCCAACCAGTCCGAGACCTGCCGCATCGCTTCTGCCGCACGAAGTGGGGAGGGAAAGAGTCCCGCTTTGGTGGTGAGTCGGACAAACGCGAGTAGTGGCACCCAGGCCAGCCCCACGCTATCCCCACCCGACAGGGCCCCGTCCAGCCAGCGCCGACTGGCGACGTGATGCTCGCTGCCGAATTGACCGCGTAGAGAAGCACATTGGCACGACGACCTTCATGCGCCGCGGCGCTGACGTCGGATCAATTCCTCGTCTTCCAATTCGGCCGCGATCTGAAGTGCGCGGTCAAGATTGATTACCGGCATACCCAGATCGGCCGTTCTGGTACTGAACGGAGTGGGTGCTGGACGCCCACGGGCCCCGTCCCGGATCGCATCGTTGAGAGCGGTCTTGAAGGACACACCGTCAATTCTTGATGCCCTGCTGTCAAGTGCTCACTTCTGTTGCAGGGTCCGCGCCAGTCCCTTGTTTATCGCCTTGAGCGTCGCGATCCGGGCGAACAGCTTGTCGTTCGCCGGGATGACGTGCCACTTGGCGCCGTCGGTCGAGGTCCGCAGGACCATCTGATCGACTGCCTTGACGTATTCGTGCCAGCGTTCGCGGTTGCGGTAGTCCTCATCGGTGATCTTGTGCTTCTTGTAGGCGGTCTCCTCGCGGGCCTGGAACCGGGCGAGTTGTTCGTCCTGGGAGACGTGCAGCCAGAACTTTGCGACGTACATGCCGCGCTCGACCAGTTGGCTCTCGAAGTCGTTGATCTCGTCAAAGGCACGCTGCCACTCCCCCAACGTGGCGAAGCCCTCCAGTCGCTCGACCAGCACGCGGCCGTACCAGGTGCGGTCGAAGATGACGAACCGTCCGGCAGGCGGCAAGTCGCGCCAGAAGCGCCACAGATAGTGAAACTTCCGTTCCTCCTGAGTGGGCGCCGCCACCGGGATCACCCGGTAGTCACCGGCCTCCAGTGCGCCGGTGATGCGTCGAATGACACCGCCCTTTCCAGCGGCGTCCCAGCCCTCGAAGGCCAGCACCGTGCTGATCCCCCGCTTTCGCGCCTCGATGGAAAGCTTGTGGAGCCGGGCCTGGTGAATGGCCAGTTCTTTGCGGTATTCGTCTTTGGTCATCGACTGGGTCAGGTCAACGCCCGACAGGACGTTCGCCTCCTCGGCGAACTCACCGAACACCGACTCCGCGACCGACGGCGAGGTTGGTTTGGTCGGTTCCGCCAGCCGTGCGGTGATCGCGGCAAGAATGGTCCTCGCAACGGTCAAGTCGCGGTAACGGTCGTCGGTGGACTCCACAATGGTCCACGGGGCGCCGGGAGCGCTGGTCTCGCGCAGGATTCGTTCGGCGATCGGCAGCACCGGCCCCAATGAGTCCAGCGCCGCCCAGTCCCGTTGATCGACCTGCCAGCCCGACTCCGGATGCTTCTCGGCCTCTTTGAGTTTCGCCTTCTGCACCTTTGCCGGCGTGTGCAGGAAGAACTTCAATATCAACACCCCGTCGTCCACCAGAGCGCTCTGCATGTTCGCGATATGGCGCAGCCAAGCGGAGAACTCGGGCTCGCCGATCTCGCCCTCTGCTCGTTGATTGGCCGCGCGCATCAGACCGCCGACGAAGAACGACGCCCGCCCCTTGGGCGGCAGCGAACGCCACAACCGCCACAGTTGCGGCCGCTGGTGTTCCTCCTCGGTGGGATCGGCGAAGACCCGGGTATCGATGAAACGGGAGTCGAGCCACTCATTGAGTCGGTTGACCAACGCGTTGGCGGCCAAACGGTCATCGCCGGCGATCCAGATGATGACCGGGAAATCGGCGCTGCGAAGGTCGTACTGGGCGTTGATCAGCCCGACGCGAAGGTCCGGGATCGCCGCCTTGTACTCGTCCTTACCGATCTTGTTTCCGACTTCGCAGACCTCAAGCATGCGGCCCACGGTATTGCCGATTGCGCCCGCGCGGGCCGGAATCGGTCCATTGGGTTACGGGGACATGAACGCCCGGGTCATTGCGCCTGACTCACCGAGGACATGTTGAAGTCGGGAATCCGCAGGGGCGGCATCACCGCGCGGGTGGCCCAGTCGCCCCACTCACGGGGCAGCGTCGTCTCTGCCACACCGGCTTCGGTGGCCCGGCGCAGCAGGTCCAATGGGCTCTCGTTGAACCGGAAGTTGTTGACCGCCGCGGTGACCTCGCCGTCCTCGATCAGGTAAACCCCGTCGCGGGTCAGCCCGGTGAGCAGCAGCGTGATGGGGTCGACGGTGCGGATGTACCACAGCGTGGTGAGCAGCAGGCCGCGTTCGGTGGCAGCCACCATCTCGGCGAGATCCTTTGCGCCACCGGTCATCAACAGGTTGTCGGCGGGCACCGCGGGCCTGGTCCCGAATTCGGCTGCCGCGGCCCGTGGGTAGGCCAGCGCCGAAATGGTGCCGTCGCGGATCCAGTCCACCCGGTCGATATCCATGCCGTTGTCGAACAACGACATCCGCTCGGAGGCGACGGCGGTGTGCACGAACGGCGAGCACTCCAGACCCGCGGCGAACGGGTCGGAGTACAGCGTCAGCGGCAGATCCGTCAGCCGTTCCCCCACCCGCGTTCCCCCACCGGGCGCCGACAACGCGTTGCGACCCTCCTGCGCTCCCCGGCCGTCCATGGTCCAGCCCAGGTAGATCATCATGTCGGCCACCGTCGTTGGCGGCATCAGGGTCTCGTACCGCCCGGCCGGCAACTCGACGGTCCGCTGCGCCCACCCCAGACGCGTCGACAGATCGGCCAGCATCGACTCCACCGGGACGTCGGCGAACCACGGCGTGCTCACCCCCGCCCAGGCGCTCGCCGAATCACGCTTGGCGTTGATCTCCACCGAACCGGTCGGCTGAGTGAACCGGCGGCGCAGGCCGGTCGAGGAAGCCAGGAACGTCGTCTCCACGATGTGATGGGCGAAGCCGTAAAGCCGGTCACTGCGCCCGAATCCGGTCGCCAGCGCACGAGCCACCTCACCGAACGCTCCCGCACCGGTGCCGGGCACGGGGTCGTCCCAGTCCGCGGGCTCCCCATAGCCGCGAAGCAACGGAGCGTCGTCGCGGGCCACCGGCGCGTCGTGCGCTGCGGCTTCGGAGTCGGCGACGAGGGACGCGACTGCCTGTGCGTCCACGGCGCTGGAGCGACGTGAGCCGACGCGGGCCTGATCACCCTGGCGAACAATGGAAATCACTGCAGTCGAGCGGCTGGTCGATGCGCCGTTGGTGGTCATCGAGTTGCCGGCCCAGCGCAGCGACGCCTCTGCCCGGTCGGTGACGATGACGATGGTCTCGTCGCAGCGGCCGGACTTCGCCGCGGCCGTCAGGGCGAGGGCGACGACGTCCTGTGCCGGAATCACGCGGTGGCTCCCTCAGTGCGGGTATTGAGGACGTTGACACCGCGGAACAACGCCGACGGGCAGCCGTGGCTGACCGCGGCGACCTGGCCGGGTTGGGCCTTGCCGCAGTTGAACGCCCCACCGAGGCGCCAGGTCGCCGGCCCGCCGACGGCTTCCATGGAGTTCCAGAAGTCGGTGGTGGTGGCCTGGTAGGCGACGTCGCGGACCTGGCCGTCGAGTCGGCCGTCGCGGATGCGGAAGAACCGCTGGCCGGTGAACTGGAAGTTGTAGCGCTGCATGTCGATTGACCAACTCTTGTCGCCGACGATGTAGAGGCCGTCCGCCACCCTGCTGATCAGGTCCTCGGTGCTGAGATTGTCGGTGCCGGGTTGCAGCGACACGTTGGGCATGCGCTGGATCGGGACGTGGTGGGCGGAGTCGGCGTAGGAGCAGCCGTTGGAGCGGGCCAGCCCGAGTCTCTTGGCGAACACCCGGTCGAGTTGGTAGCCGACGAAGATGCCGTTGCGCACCAGATCCCACGTCTGTGCTTTGACCCCTTCGGCGTCGAAACCGATTGTGGCCAAACCGTGTTCGACGGTGCGGTCGGCGGTGACGTTCATCACCGGCGAGCCGTAGCGAAGCGTGTTGAGCTTGTCCGGCGTGGCGAAGGAGGTACCGGCGTAGGCGGCCTCATAGCCGATGGCCCGGTCGTATTCGGTGGCATGCCCGATGGACTCGTGGATGGTCAGCCACAGATTCGAGGGGTCGATCACCAGGTCGGTCGGACCGGCAATCACGCTGGGGGCCTTCGCCTTCTCGGCCAGCAGGACCGGCAGTTCGGCCAGTTCGGTGTTCCAGTCCCACACCGCCTGGTCGGTCAGGGTCTCCCAACCACGGCCGGTGGGCGGCGCCAGCGTGCGCATCGACTCGAAACTGCCCGCTGCGGCATCGACGGCGGTGGCCTCCAGGGCCGGCATGGTCCGCACACGCTGCTGGGTCATCGACGAACCGAAGGTGTCGGCGTAGAACGTCTGTTCTTTGACCGAGTGGACGTGCGCCGAGACGTGGTCCACGCCGTCGGCGGCCAGCAGTCGCCCCGAGTACTCCCCCAGCAGCCCGATCTTCTCCGCGGTGGATACCGCGAAGGGGTCGACGCCGTAGTCCGACACCCAGGTGGCGTCCAGGTAGACCGGTTCGTCGGCGAGTTCGATGCGCTCGGCGTTCAGTGCCGACAGCGTGACCGCCACCCCCACCGCGTGGCGGGCGGACTCCGCGGCGATATCGGGGCTCAGCCCGGCATGGGAGGCGAAACCCCAGGTGCCGTCGACGATCACCCGCACCGCCAGACCGATGTCCCGCTCCAGCACCGCCGACTCCAAC
>CAIOYU010000774.1 GCA_903862565.1 uncultured Actinomycetes bacterium
CAGCACCGCGCAGATCCGGCGCACTCCCGCCAAGCGCAGCCGCCGCTCAAGGTCGGCCAGCAGTGCACTGCCGACCCCGCGGTGCCGCCAGCGGGAAGCCAACGCCACCAACAGAATCCAGGCCCGCTCGCCCTGGGTCTGGGCCACCGCCATGCCGACGACCTCATCACCCACCTCGGCGACGACGGCGGGTTGGCCGGTGCGCGCGGCGGCCATCACCTCGGCCACGCTGAACACCGGCTCGGGAGCACCCGGGCCGCGGCTCTGGTCCCACACCGTGATGGCCTGGTCCAGATCCTCGTCGTGGTAGTCACGCAGGCGCCAGGGGGGCATGGCCCACCTCCTCGGTCTAGAGATGATCAAGGTCTACTCGCCATCCGGCCGTCGCGCATCCCCCAACCGGGGAATCGGGCAGGTGGGCCGGTGTTCACCACCTTCACCGAGAACAGCGGCTTCCCGGCGCGGGCGCCCCGGTCACAGAGAACGCCGGCGGCCGCAGGCCGATATGACCCGAGCCGAATCTTCCCAACCTTCCATTCCCTGAAACAGACCTTCCACACCTACCGAATAAGGGTTTCATCCGTCGCCCAAGCGGGTGATGCTCGACGGGTCGTCCGCATGGGGCTGGGAAGATTCAGGAACGCGTTTGTGAAATGACGTTGCGCGGACACCATGAGCTTTTTCAGAAGAAGCATTTTTAGGAGAATCAATAGTGCTTGAGTCGCGTATTCGGAGCATGAAAAGCACATCGGCCCCGGCCTCAGAGTCTCCCCGGCGGTCTGTGTCCATTCGAACGCAGCAACGGCCCGCCGAGTCGGTGTACGCCCGATATGTCGGCCGAGTCGGCGCCTTGGCCGTCGCGTTCGGCATCGGATCGGCCGTCGCATCGCTTCCCTTCGCCTACGCGGACACTGGCGGCTCAAGTGGTGCGCACGGCTCACCCGAGTCTCCATCCTCGTCGGCTTCCCCGTCGGGATCCTCGTCGAACGGCACCACCGCAGCAAACTCTTCTCGCCGTGCGCCGAACCCTGGTCGCGCTCGCCGACCAGGTTCGGGTATACCCGGAAACGACACCTCCCCTTCAGTGCGGGGTTCGGGCCCTTCCTCGCATAACTCCTCAGCGGGCGCAAGCACGCGCGGCTCTCAGGACAGCGGCATTCCGGACAGCGGCATACGTTCGCCCGAATCGCCGTCCCCAGCCAGCGGTGGCGGCACACATAGACATCGCGATGACACTGCGCCGTTAGTCAACGCCGCGACCGGCGGCACACTTACGGGCGCAGATCCCGTCCTCTCTGGCCCGCCGCAGTTGGTGGACCAGTCACCCACGACGGAGAACTCAGCGACGGCGCCCAGCGCGGCAGCTGTGCGCACGCCGATCATCACGCGGGCCGCATCCGCCTCGCCATCTCTGGCACCTGTTTCCGTCGCTACACCAGTCATGACCGGAGCCCCCGCAAGTGCCGTACACGGCCTCGGCCGCACGCTCCTGTCATGGCTTACTCCCGGACACGGCGGAGGTGCACCGGCGGCCGGGCCGTTGGCGTGGACTGCCGCGGCCTTCACCCGGCGCGAATTGGGCGGGCATTCCAGCGGTGCGAAATCAGCGGCTGCAACCACGACTTCCGAGCCGCAGCCCGGCGCGGCAGTCGCATCGAGTTCGCCCAGCGCGTCGGCAACAGGGGCACCCGCGTCCACTCCGATCGCGAATTTCGTCCGGATCTTCATCGGTAACGGCACTGCGGCACATCCGAACGCCGGGCTGCTGATCGGTAACGGCTACAGCTGGACGACGCAGACCTGCAATCAGGGGGTCGCCTGTACCGGCGGTCGAGCCGGCCTGCTGGTGGGATCGGGCGGTAACGGGTGGAATGGCGGCGGCGGCGGTACCGCGTACCTGATCGGTAACGGTGGGGTCGGCGGCGCGGGCATCAATGGCGGGTCAGGTGGCAACGGGGGCCGCGGCGGCGCGCTTTGGGGAAGCGGCGGCAATGGCGGCAGAGGCGCGGACAGCGCCTCGTCGGCAGGTGCGGGCGGCGCCGGCGGCGACGGCGGTCTGTTCGCCCTGTTCGGGTTCGGCGGGGCTGGCGGCGTCGGTGGTACGGCTACAAGCGTCAACGGCGTCGGCGGCCGGGGCGGCGACGGCGGCGGCACGGGAGCGCTCTCGTTCCTCGGTGACGC
>CAIOYU010000775.1 GCA_903862565.1 uncultured Actinomycetes bacterium
AGCGGGCGACTGCCGTCACGATCGTTCGGCAGCAGCTCACAGCCCTGAGCGCCTGACGACGGCCTCGGCCGTAGGCAAGGCAATGAACACGGCAGAGGCCCGCTTCCGCAACAATGAGACCCCAGCAGAGGCAGTAAGGGGGTGCGATGACGGAAGCAGCAGTGCCAGGCAACCTCGCCACCGTCGTCGCCTCAGCGCTACGAGCCTTCGGATCCACCGTCAAGCCGCGACTTACAGGCAACGCTGGTGAGCCAGAAGACCAGATGCGCGGGCCCTTAGAGGTCCTCATCGCCACAGTCGCAGCGGAAGTCGGCGTGACGTTCACGATGATGGGCGAAGCGTCGCTATCGGACCTGAAAGTAAGGCCCGACTACGCCTGCGCCGTCGACGGCGCTATCTCCGGCTACATCGAAGTGAAGGCACCCGGCAAAGGCGCCGACCCAACGAGGTGGAAACCAACGAGCCACGACGGTATCCAGTGGGCGAAACTGACTGCGCTTCCGAACGTGCTCTACACCGACGGTGAGGCCTGGGCCCTATACCGGATGGGCGAACGCGTCGGAAGAGTCGTGACCCTCGACGGTGACCTCTTCACCGCAGGGTCGAAGCTGAAAGACCCGGGAGGTGGCCTCGCCCGGATCCTTTTCGACTTCCTTCACTGGGAGCCTGTCGCACCAAGGAACCTGGCCCAGCTCGTAGCGACCGTCGCACCTCTCACAAGGCTGCTGCGCGACGAGGTAGCCGACACCCTGCAACGGGAGGCCGGCGTCGGCCCGTTCACGCACCTTGCAGCCGACTGGCGAGACTTACTGTTCCCCGACGCGACAGACGCAGAGTTCGCCGACGAATACGCGCAAGCGGTCGCCTTCGCCCTCATGCTCGCCCGCTCCGACGGCATCGACTTCACAGGGAAGTCCGTAGCAACGATCGCCACGGAACTCGGCCGGCAGCACTCCCTCATGGGTAAGGCCCTGAGCGTCCTCACTGACGAAAGCATCGGCGCGCTCGTCGTCGCACTCGACACCCTCGTCCGAGTCATCGCGGTCGTCGACTTCGCGCTCTTCCCGACGCATGAGACTGGCGCATACGCGACGCTTTACGAGACTTTCCTTGCAACCTACGACAACGAGCTTCGCAAGCGGTCCGGCAGCTACTACACGCCCGCGCCAGTCGTTGCCGCCATGGCCGGACTCACCGACCAGGTTCTCAGACGCCGTCTCGGAGCCAAGGACGGGTTCGCGTCCCCGCAAGTCTCGGTTCTCGACCCGGCGGCTGGAACGGGTCAGTTCCCGGTTGAGGTTCTGGAGCTCATCGCTGCAGTCATCCAGTATCAGGAAGGACCGGGTGCCGTTCCGGCACGCCTGTCTGAGGCTGCCGAGCGGGTGTATGGCATCGAGTTGCAGGCGGGGCCTTTCGCTGTCGCGGAGATGAGGGTGGCGGAACTGCTGTCGCGGCATGGCGCGAAGGCGCCCGAGGGAGGTTTGCGTCTCTACGTGGCCGACTCCCTGGATGATCCTTTCGCGGAGGTCTCTCGACTTTCCGCGACGCTGGAACCCATAGCTCGGTCTCGCCGCCTCGCAAACGAGGTGAAGGCGTCCACTCCGGTGATGGTTGTCATCGGAAACCCGCCTTACCGGGAACGCGCGAAGGGGCAGGGAGGCTTCATCGAGCACGGTGCCCCGAACACTGTGTGGGCTGAGCCGCTCCTGAACGCGTTCCGTGAACCGGGTAACGGCCGAGCCGAGTTCAACCTGTCCAACCTTTACGTCTACTTCTGGCGCCTGGCGACCTGGAAGGTCTTCGACGCGAACCCGGCCGACGACGGCGTCGTGTGCTTCATCACCACCTCCGGCTACATCAAGGGACCGGGGTTCGCCGGGATGCGCCGCTACCTACGCGAACGCTGCGAGGAGGGCTGGGTCATCGACCTGACGCCCGAGGGCCACCAGCCCGAGGTCGCCACGCGTGTCTTCCCCGCCGCCGCCGCC
>CAIOYU010000776.1 GCA_903862565.1 uncultured Actinomycetes bacterium
GTGACCTCTGGGTAGCCGTTCCAGAGGTCGTCCTCCTGGAACGGAACAGCGCAGTCACGCGGATACGCGCAGACCGTGCCGGTGTGGACGAACTTCTCCACGCCGGCCCGTCGGGCGTGCTCGACGAGATGCAGCCCCATCGCCATGTTGGCGTAAAAGAAACGCCCCGGAGACGCCCGATTCGCGCCGATGCCACCGACCTCTGCAGCCAAGTGAATCACGACGTCGGGCCGGGCTGTGTCGTAGAGGCGGGCGACGGCCGATTCGACGGTGAGGTCGCAGGAGTCGCGCCGCGGCACGATCAGCTGATCATCGGAAACACCGCGGGCGCGAAGCACACGACAGACTGCCGTCCCCAGGAATCCGGCACCACCGGTGAGAACGATCCGCTTGCTCGAAAGGTCCATGCCTAAACCTTCGGGCCCCTCGACCACCGCTTGCCACGCTCTGTCTGCCGCCAGGAAGACGACCGCCCCGGTGGCTCCAGGATCACGATGCGCCGCTTGAGGAAGGGCCAGAGGATCGTGTTCCCCGCTCAGCGGTTGTTGCCTCGGCGGGCGCCTCGTCAACGAAGATCACTCGATCGAACTCGGGGATCAGATCGGAGAGGAACTGGAGGCCGGTTCGACTCCCCTCGCCACGCGGCATGGCCGTCTCGTCGATGATCGCGTAGATCTTGAACACTGAGGGGCTGTTGGCAAGTTCGATCCGGGCGATCTGGGGCGCGATCCACTTGCCAGTCACGGCGTAGGTCCAAAAAATACGCAGGCTTTCCCCCGGCTTCTTGAAGGAGCCCGAGAACGCCTCGGCCGTGGCGCCATCCTCGAGCGTGATCGTCTCCCGGTGTTCCTGTTCGGCGATCTCAAAGCCAGCGCTCGGATAACAGCGGTCCGGGGTGTGGCCTGAGGCATCGCTCGGAGTGGCGCAGACCACGAACACACCAACCCGGGCGCCGCTGTCAACGTTTTGATACTCGCGCGAGATGTGCCCAACCGCCCCGGCGACCTTGAGCTGTGCTGGGTCGGCATCAGTCTCGCCCACCATCCTCCACGGACCGAATTCCTTCGGAAACGACGCCTCCAGCCGCGTGGCATTCCGCTGGAGTTCCTCACTGACGTTCTTTCCGGTCCAACGCCCCGTCAACACCCCCTGGGCAACCGTCACCCCAACCACGGCCACCAAGCCGAGGATCACCGGCGCCCACGTGGATACGGTGGAGGCAGTGGATACGGTGGAGGCAGTGGATACGGTGGAGGCAGTGGATACGGTGGAAGCAGTGGATACGGTGGAAGCAGCGGTCGATTTCATCTGTTCTGCAATCCTGCTGGGTCAAACGATCGGCGGACGATCACGCCGGAAACCGCTTCGCATTTCCAGTCCCTGAATCACTCACCCCGCTGAGCACGCAACCAGCGACACGGACACCGGCCGACCGGAGCCGATCAACCGCCGCGAGCGTCGCGGGGACACTGCTGAGGTCGCGCATGGTGGCGATGATGGCGATGTCGCTCTGCCGCCCCATGATGAGTGTGTCGGCGTATGCCAGCACCGGACCTGCATCGATGACGACATGATCGAAGGAATCGCGGAATCCCTGGATGATCCGGGGGAAATCCTGCCGGGAGAGCGCGGTGATCGCGTCGTAGTCGACCGCGCCCGCGGTGACCGCGAACAAC
>CAIOYU010000777.1 GCA_903862565.1 uncultured Actinomycetes bacterium
CGGCGCCGGCCGGCCCGGTTTGGTCGGTGTGGGCCAGCAGGGGCCCACGCAGAAGTAGTCGACGTCCTCCATCAACGCCCGCGCCGCCTCGCCGATCTCGTGCGTGGACCGGCCGATCAGCATTTCCGACCCGACGATCTCACGGGCCAGTGCCGGCGGCAGGTCGTCCTGGCCGAGGTGCAGTACGTCGGCCCCGGCCGCGCGCGCGATGTCGGCGCGGTCGTTGACCGCCACCAGCGCGCCGTGTCGCCGCGCCGCGTCGGTCAGGATCTCCAGAGCCGCCAGTTCGCCGCCGGCCTCCAACGGACCGAACCGGTGTTCACCGACCGAGCCCTTGTCCCGCAGTTGGATGATGTCCACCCCACCGGCCAGGACGGCGTCGGCGAACTCGGCGAGGTCGCCGCGCTCCCGCCGGGCGTCGGTGCAGAGGTAAAGGCGTGCCGCACGTAAGGAAGGCAGTGTGGTTCGCGGTTCGTGCACACCGCGACGCTAGCGGCTAGCGTGGGGAAACGACACGGGAGTCCCGATGAGCGGGACTGAGAGTGGGCCCGATACCGGTCCTGACCGTCACCACCTGATCCGGGTCATGCCGGCGAAGGAAGCGAAGGGAACATGCCGAAGCAGTCACTGGCCGTCATCGGCGGCGGCGTCATCGGCCTGTCGGTGGCCCGCCGCGCCGCGCTGGACGGCTGGACGGTTCGGGTGCACCGGCCGGGCCCGGTCGGACCCGCCACGGTGGGTGCGTCCTGGGTGGCCGGCGGGATGCTGACACCGCACAGTGAGGGCTGGCCGGGCGAGGAGGAGTTGCTGCGTATCGGCCTCGAGTCGTTGCGGCTCTGGCACTCCGGCTTTCTCGACGGTCTGCCCGACGATGTGGTCACCGCCCACGAATCCCTGATGGTGGCAGTCGACCGCGCCGACGTCGCCGATCTTAAGGCGGTTGGGGAGTGGCTGGCCGCCCAGGGCCATCCGGTCACCATGACGACCTCAGCCCGCGATGTCGAACCGCTTCTGGCGCAGGGGATTCGGCATGGATTCCGGGCCGCCGGCGAACTCGCGGTGGACAACCGCAAAGTGGTCTCTGCACTGGAGGCGCACTGTGCGAGGCTCGGCGTGGGGTGGGCCGCCCCGGTCCTGCGCCTGGAGGACGCCTACGCCGCAGTGGACGCCGTGGTGATCGCCAACGGCATCGACGCACCGTCGCTGTGGCCGGGACTGCCGGTGCGTCCGGTCAAGGGCGAAGTCCTGCGCCTGCGATGGCGGCACGGCTGTATGCCATTGCCGCAGAGGGTGCTTCGGGCCCGAGTGCACGGCCGGCCGGTGTATCTGGTGCCACGCGCCGACGGCGTGGTTGTCGGAGCGACCCAGTACGAGCACGGCCGCGACACCGCCCCGTCGGTCACCGGGGTGCGTGAACTGCTTGACGACGCCTGCACCGTCCTGCCGTGCCTCGACGAGTACGAACTGGCCGAGTGCTCGGCCGGACTGCGGCCGATGACTCCGGACAACGTGCCGGTGGTCGGCCGCCTCGACCACCGCACCCTGGTGGCAGCCGGCCACGGCCGGTCCGGCTTCCTGCTGGCGCCCTGGACTGCGGAGCGGATCGCCGCCGAACTGAAGGAAGACGCGTGAGACTGACGGTCAACGACGCCGAGCTGCAGGTCGACGACGGCACCACCGTCGCGGCGCTGATGGGCCGTCTGGGCTACCCGGACAAGGGCATCGCGGTCGCGGTGAACTGGGCGGTGCTGCCCCGCTCGGAATGGGACTCGGTGCTGCCCGCCGGCGCCAAGGTGGAGGTCGTCACGGCGGTGCAGGGTGGCTGACCGCTCGCCGGACCTGATCATCGCCGGCCGCGCCTTCGGGTCCCGCCTCATCCTGGGGACCGGCGGCGCGCCCAGTCTCGCGGTGCTCGAGGAGGCGCTGGTGGCCTCGGGTACCGAACTGACCACCGTCGCCATGCGCCGGGTCGACGCCGAGGCGGGCACCGGGGTGCTCGATCTGCTGGCCCGGTTGGACATCGCGCCGCTGCCCAACACCGCCGGCTGCCGCAGTGCGGCCGAGGCGGTGCTCACCGCGCAGTTGGCCCGGGAGGCGCTGGGCACCGACTGGGTGAAGTTGGAGGTGATCGGCGACGATCGCACCCTGCTGCCCGATGCCATCGAATTGGTCCGGGCGGCAGAGCAATTGGTGGATGACGGGTTTGTGGTGCTGCCCTACACCAACGACGACCCGGTGCTGGCCCGCCGTTTGGAGGACATCGGGTGCGCGGCCGTGATGCCGTTGGGCTCGCCCATCGGCACCGGCCTGGGCATCGCCAACCCGCACAGCATCGAGATGATCGTCGAGGCGTCCGGGGTGCCGGTGATCCTGGACGCGGGGATCGGCACCGCCAGCGACGCCGCGTTCGCGATGGAACTCGGGTGCGAGGCAGTGTTGCTGGCCAGCGCCGTGACCCGGGCGGCCGATCCGCCGGCGATGGCCGCCGCGATGGCCGCCGCCGTCACCGCAGGTCATCTGGCGCGGGGTGCCGGCCGCATACCCAAGCGTTTCTGGGCGCAGGCGTCCAGTCCCGGCCTCGGTGACTAACCTGGGCCGGTGAAGCGAACTGTGCAGACCGCGTTGGTCGCCGTGCTGGTGACCAGCCTCCAGTGGGCCGCGGTCGGCTGCAGCCGACCGGCCGAGGTGTCCGAAGCCAGGGCGGAGAACAAGTTCGCGCTGGACCTGGGCCGCGCCGTCACCACCGACGCGATGATGGGCCATCTGGCCAAACTGCAGGAGATCGCCGACGCCAACGGCGGCACCCGGGCCGTCGGAACCCCCGGCTACGAAGCCAGTGTGAGCTATGTGGCGGAGACGTTGCGCACCAAGGGTTTCGACGTTCAGACACCGGAGTTCCAGACCCGGGTCTTCAAGGCCGAGAAGCCGACGCTGACGGTGGGCGGCGCAGCCATCGAGAGCGCTGCACTGCAGTTCAGCGCCGGCACACCTGCCGGGGGCGTGAGCGGTCCACTGGTCGCCGTGCCTGCCGACGAGACGCCCGGGTGCGCCCCCGTCGACTACGAGGGCTTGCCCGTCGCCGGCGCGATCGTGCTCGTCGACAGGGGAAGTTGCCCGTTCCGGGAAAAAGAGACCATTGCGGCCAAACTGGGGGCGGTCGCGCTCATCGTCGCCGACAATGTCGAAGAAGAGAACATGGGTGGAACTCTCGGTGAACAGGGAGAGGTGACGATACCGGTGGTCGGGGTGAAAAAGGCCGACGGCGCACGACTTCGTGCCGCCCCCGGCACCGTCACGATCACACTCGACGCCACGACGCGGACCGTCACCGCCCGAAATGTCGTCGCCCAGACCAAGACCGGTTCGGCGCAGGACGTCGTGATGGCGGGTGGCCACCTCGACAGCGTCCCGGAAGGCCCGGGCATCAACGACAACGGCTCCGGAGTCGCCGCGGTGCTGGAAACCGCCGTGCAACTCGGCAGCGAACCGCGGGTTCGCAACGCGGTGCGGTTCGGGTTCTGGGGCGCCGAGGAACTCGGGATCGTCGGGTCGGAGAAGTACGTGCAATCGCTGACTCTGGATCAACTCAAGGACGTCGCGCTGTACCTCAACTTCGACATGATCGGCTCGCCCAACCCCGGCTACTTCACCTACGACGGCGACCAGTCGGCCGCACCGGGCGACAGCGTCCCCCGGGTGCCGGAGGGTTCGGCGGGGATCGAGCGCACGCTGGCCGCCTATCTCAAGTCTGCTGGGAAGACGCCGCAGGACACCGGTTTCGACGGCCGGTCGGACTACGCCGGCTTCACTCGTGCCGGCATCCCCGCCGGCGGGTTGTTCTCCGGCGCCGAGGAGCCGATGAGTCCCGATCAGGCCAAGCTCTGGGGCGGGACAGCCGATGCTCCCTTCGACCCGAATTATCACAAGCCCACCGACACCCTCGACCACGTCGACCGCGACGCCCTGGGCGTCAACGGCCGAGGCGTCGCCTACGCCGTCGGCGTGTACGCGCAGAGCATCGACGGCCGCAACGGCATTCCTGCCCGCGAAGACCGAACCCGCCACGAGATCGCGGAGCGATGAAGGGAAAGGGGGTGGCGCCGTGAAACAAGTGACACCCGATGCGGTTGCCAGTTCAGTTGCCAAGCAGTTCACCCTGAGTGCGATGGCGCCGGGGTTGGCGCAGTTCCGCACCTACAAGCGGTCCTACTTACGCGGCGACATCCTGGGCGGACTCACGGTCGCCGCCTACCTCGTCCCACAGGTGATGGCCTACGCCACCCTGGTCGGTGTTCCAGCGATCAACGGCCTGTGGTGCGCACTGCCGCCCCTGGTGCTGTACGCCATCTTCGGGACATCCCGGATGATGTCCGCCGGGCCGGAGTCGACCGTCGCCCTGATGACCGGCACCGCGATCGCGCCGTTGGCCGGCGGCGACATCGGCGTCTACCTGTCGATGTGTGCAGTCCTGGCGATCCTGGTCGGGGTCCTGTGTTACGTCGCCGGTGTCGTCCGGCTCGGATTCCTGGCGGACCTGCTGTCCAAACCGATTCTGGCGGGCTACATGGCCGGCCTGGCCCTGATCATGATCGCCAGCCAGTTGGGCAAGTTCACCGGCGCGCCGGTCGAGGGCGACGAGGTCATCGACGAGGTCAAGTCGCTGTGGTCGGTGCGGGATCAGATCCACAACCCGACGCTGATGTTCTCGATGGCGGTTCTCGCGGTGCTGCTGATCTTCGCGAAGGTGATCCCGAAGTTGCCTGGTCCGCTGTTCGCGGTGCTGCTGGCCACTGCGGCTGTCCCACTGTTCGGACTGGAGAAGTACGGCATCAAGACCATCGGCGAGGTTCCCGGCGGTCTGCCGCCGTTCAGCCTGGCGCACATCGAGATGCACTGGAACGACCTCAACAACCTGGCGGCCGTCGCTATCGGCATCACCATCGTGGGATTCGCCGACACCATCGCGACGGCTCGGTCCTTCGCCATGAAGGACGGCAGCAAGATCGACGGAAACTCCGAACTGCGCGCGATGGGCATCTACAACATCGGTTCGGCCATGACGCAGGGCTTCCCGGTCAGTTCCAGCGCGAGCCGCACCGCGCTGGGTTTCATGATCGGGGCACGGACCCAGTTGTACTCGCTGGTGGCTTTCGTCGGGCTGATCATCATCCTGCTCACCGCGACCGGTTTGCTGGCCAAGTTCCCGAAGGCGGCTCTGGGCGCGCTGGTGGTGTACGCCGGTCTGCGGCTGATCGACATCCCGGAGTTCAAGCGCCTCTTCCGGTTCCGGCGGGACGGCGGACTGAGCAGCGAGTTCGTGCTCGCGGTCCTCACCTTCATCTCGGTTCTGCTGCTCGGCGTGCTGTACGGCGTGATCGCGGCGGTCGGCATTTCGATCCTCAACATGCTGCGGCGGGTGGCCCGACCATACGACGCCGTTCAGGGCTTCGTGCCGGGCATGGCCGGGATGCACGACATCGACGACCATCCGGACGCACGGTTGGAGCCGGGCTTGCTGGTGTACCGCTACGACGCTCCGTTGTTCTTCGCCAACGCCGAGAACTTCGCCGCGCGGGCGCTGAAGTCGGTCGACGAGAACCCCGATCCGGTGGAGTGGTTCATCCTCAACGCCGAAGCCAATTCCGAGATGGACCTCACCGCCATCGACGCGCTCGACAGTCTGCGCCAGGAACTGGCGGACCGGGGCATCTACTTCGGGATGGCCCGGGTGAAGAGCGAGACGCTCAAGGCGCTCCAGGTCGGCGGCCAGCTCGACGAGATCGGGATGGAGAACATCTACCCGACGCTGCCTACCGCCGTCGAGGCCTTCCGGTCCCGCTGAGGGGACGCGCGCTGAACCGGTACAGGGTCGCGCCCACGGCGACGACGAGCAGACCGGCGAGAACCGATTCGCGCGGCAGGGTAAACGCCAGGAGCAGGCATCCGGTGACTCCGGCGGCCGGGATCAGCCGCCGGTGCCATGGGCCTTCCAGCGTCCATGCCGCTACGTTGGCGATGGCGTAATACAGCAACACTGCGAAGGACGAGAAGCCGATCGCGCCGCGGACGTCGGTCACCGAGGCCACCG
>CAIOYU010000778.1 GCA_903862565.1 uncultured Actinomycetes bacterium
CCAAGGGGCGGTATCTGAAGAAGGTCACCGTCTCCACGACCACCGGCCCGGGTATCCCGGTCGATCCGTCAGTGACGCGCAACTTCACCGACGAGGGTTGAGCGGTCGCCACCGGTTCGAGTGGCACTTGGCTGTTGGTCAGCAGGGAGCGGTGATCGGCGCCTGACATCTCGATGTTCTTGATCGAGGAAGCCGCCGCGCTGCGTGTGAGAACGTGGTCGATGGTGATTATCGGCGGAAACCAGGTGGCGGAGGGATACGTCGGGGCGAAGCCTGCTCCCGGCTGCCCGACGGCGTTGTGGTAGCCGTCGGTCAGCAGTTCATGGAACTGGCGCATATCCGGAGTGCTGTTGCAATCGCCCCCGATGATCACCGCCCCAAACCCGGCGGATTGGGCGAAGTCGTCCAACTGTGCTTCGGCGGCGGCCATGCCGTTTGACCAGTTGGGGACGGTGTTCACTCGGTCCGAGACCGGGGACATGATGCGCACACTGGCCAATACCGGGTCGTAGGAGAGTGCTCCAGTTCGATCAACACGGACTGGAACTGGCGACTCAACCCGGGGAGATCCCGCTTGGACTCGCAGTTCGCTATGGCGTCGGCGAGCAGATCCCGTAGTCGGCGATGGCGATACGGCGGTCTCCGGTACCGGCAAGTCTCAATTGAGTCCATGTGGCTCGCGCTCCGTGGTTGCAGACAACGCAATAACCAGATCAGGATTGCAGAGAGAAGTACGCCTTTGTATTCGGGTGAACGTCCGGGTCTTCGCGGATCTCGTTGACATCCATCCATCGGTATTGCTCGTGCTGCTCGTCGGGCAGCACGCCGAGCGACGCGGTGTCGACGTTCAGTTGGTACGCAGCCACCACATAGTGCGTGCTTACACCTGAAATCTCCAGCGCGTTGTCCTCGTAGTGATGTTCGTAAAGGCCGAGAAGGCTGGCCTCCCCCCGCGGAATCGCGCGTCCCAACTCCATATGCGAGATACGAAGGAACGCGTCGTCGACCCGCTCGTCTTTGAAGATGATCCCTCCGGGAACGAACCAAGAGCCCCGCGCAGGGCGGTTTCGTCGCAGCCCGACGAGGACACGGGCGTTCCCGTCGCGCACGACGAGGTCGATGCTGACGAGCGGCGCGTGGCGGACAACGTGTGCGAAGTCGTCGCGGGGCAGAAACTTAATTTCGCCATAATACTACAAACAACTGTGGAACCGAGGCGAGCGGCCACCGAGATCTCACGCGGTACTGGTGGCCCTCCCCGACGTGTCGTCGGAGACCTTGCCGCAGATCGCGGCGGGTCGGGTTTCCTGCTTTGCGCTGGTGGTGCGGGGTTTCTGGGCTGTGGCGATGCCGTGACAGTAAGTTGTTTTCGGCGGTGGATCTGTTCCTCAATACCGCCGTCGGTGGAGCGGGTGATGGCCTCCGGAGTCAACTCCGCGACGGTGATCACGTCCGACCTGGCTTTGGCCAACCCGACGAATGTGGCCGGGTCTGCTCGTCTTTAGCGCAGGTTTGAGGACAACGCGCGGATTTCCGTGTGTGGTCCGAGGGCGACGGGGTGTCTGACGTAGTACCAGGACACCTGGATTGCCACGGTGGCCGTAAGGCAAAACACAGCGAAGATCGCCAAGGTAGTTCGCCGCGACAGCAATGCCCAGATCAGGCCCGCCACAGCTACGAGTGGGACGAATGTGGACCCGACGGTCATGGTCAGCCGCGGGATGGTCGACACCGGTTGGGCCCTGGCGATCAGGGCGATAGCGGTGAACGCCAAGACGAGGAAAGCCGTCACCGTTGGCAACACGCGGCGCCCGAGGGCACGGCGGTGTGGGCGTTTCCGGTCAAGAGAAGATTACGTCCTCTGCGCATTGTTAATCTGCAGGGTAACGACAAGTGAGGGATGGGAACTGAGCGTGGTTACCGAACATGAGCCAATCGGCATTCCTGGCGAAGAGCCGAGCATGATTATCGAAGACCCGCCGGTCGTGGCGACTGCCGTCAGGCCCTGGTATCGGCGGCCGGGAGTCTTCGCCGGCATCGCCTTGATTGTCGCCGCGGCGATCGCCGCATTGGTGTTCACGAACGGCCGCGCGGACCACGCGAGCTCGGCATTTGAGGCCATACCGGCGAAGCCGCCGGGGCAGAACGAGACGATCAAGCAGTACCTCAAAGACAACGACATCACCTCAACGCCGGTGCGTCTGGGCGATCCAGGAGCGCCCAACATTGTCATCGCGCTGCCGGAGGGGTGGTCCGATCTCGGTGAGGACACTCCGGCGTATGCCTACGCGGCGGTGCAGTTGGACACCGCACCGGATCCCAACGATCCACCCACCATCACCGTGTTGCTCTCCAAGCTGACCGGTGCCGCCGACCCGGCAAAGATCCTTGAGTATGCGCCCGGCGAGCTCAGGAACCTGCCGAATTTCGTGGCGGCGAACGAACCCATGATCGACAAGCTCAGCGGGTTCGACGCCATCCAGCTAGCCGGCCTTTACGAGAGGGACGGTACGCAGCGCACTATCGCCCAGAAGACGGTGGTGATTCCCGCTAACGACGCGGTCTATGTGCTGCAGATGAACGCCGACGCGCTCAAATC
>CAIOYU010000779.1 GCA_903862565.1 uncultured Actinomycetes bacterium
ACATTCTGCCCGCTGACCACTGCCGTCGCCGATATCCCACTACTGCGAATCCCATTGCAGCCCAACAAAACCAATGGACTAGCTACCTCGAGCAGCATCATGATCGACAAGATCACCACGGTCCACAGGTAAAAGGTAGAGCAACGCATCGGCACGTCGCCGTCAAGCCGAAGCAGCGCGAAGCACTCATCAATGGACGGGGGCCTGAATGTCGCTGAGATCGACCGTGACAGCCCGGGTTTCATCGCCTTGACGCGGCCGCCGGTCCGCGTCGATCCCCGGTTGGGACCGATCACCCTCGCGGTGGTCGGGGTGCTGTTCGTCGCCGCGGACAACCTGCGCTCGCTGCACACAACGACCAACAAGCTGGGGCGCAGTCCCTGGCGGAATTCGTCGCCGCCTGGCCGTCGCTACCATTTCCCGGCACACCAACACCACAGTCGCGATCACGGGAGAATCCGGACATGACTCAGTGGACCCGCCAGCCGGTCGACGTCGACGGCAATCAGGTGATGACGTTCAGCGCCGGCGACGGACCGCGCACCCTGCTGATGGCCCACGGCGGCCCGGGATGCCCCTCGCGGTATCTGCGCGACAGCCACCATGCGCTCGTCGAGCGGGGATTGCGGTTGGTGACCTGGGATCAGTTGGGTTGCGGGGAATCCGACCGGCCGACCAACCCGCACCTGTGGAACCTGGAGCGTTTCGTCACCGAAATGGAGACCGTGCGCAGCGCTTTTGATCTGGAGACGGTCGACATCCTCGGTCAGTCCTGGGGCGGCGTCCTCGGCCTGGAATATGTTCTGCGCCACCCGGATCGCGTGAATTCCTTCATCGCCGCCGACGCCGCATTCGACCTGCCCCGCATGCAAGCCGGGTTCGACCGCGCGAAGGCCGCCCTCGGCGCGGAGACGGTCACCATGATGGCCCGGCACGAGGCCGAGGGCACCACCGACCATCCGGAGTATCAGGCGGCCGTCACGATGCTGATGTACCGGCATGTGTGTCGGCTGCACCCGTGGCCGGAGTCGCTGACCTGGTGTATGGCGAACCTGGGCGAAGACGTTTTCACGACCATGTTCGGGCCCTACTTCTTCCAGTGCACCGGGACGCTGCGCAACTGGGACCGGATGGACGACCTGCCCGAGATCCGCACCCGGGTGCTGTTGGTGCACGGCGAGCACGACTACATCGTCCCCGAACTGGCGGCCATGGCCCGCGACCGCATTCCCGACGCCGAACTCGCCTTCTTTCCGGGGTGCTCGCACATGCCGTTCTTCGAAGCGCCCCAGCGCTACATCGACACCGTCGCCGATTTCCTCAGCCTAGGACGCCACCGATGACCGACAGGACTGTCAAGCACAGGTTCCTCAAGCTCCCTGATCGCGCGTCTGTCGTCATCGGCCGCTCGACGTTACGCATCTGCGCGGATGCCGGGCTGTGAAGATGACACGAAAGCTCGGCTCTGCCGGATGACCACCGGGTGCCGCACTGAGCAAGACGGCGGTTTCGTCGTGGGACACGTCCGAGGCAGCCGCGAAACCCCGTTACGTGCCCCGTAACGCTCGATCAGCCGGCCGCTGCCCAGTGCGGTGGCGGCCGCTGCCGTGCCAAGGCCAGGCCACCGCACCAGTCCACCTCGCCGCTCACGTGCACGCCGCATAGCGCCTGGATCTCAAGCTGGTGCGAAGAATGTTGTTCGACGGAAGTTTATTTCGGCGGGCGAAGCTGACGCCCGGCTTGATCGCCGACCGGCGGTTCCTGGTCAGGAGCCCAGGTGGCTGTCCCAGAACAGCGCCATCTCGGTGAAGATATCCTGCGATTCGGGGGTGAAGGGTCGACGAAACAGGTGAAGTGCGAGGCACCTTCGACCAGATGGAGTTCGGCGTTGGCGAATTCCGCTTTTGGTGGCATGGCGATTCGCTCAAGCCGCGGTACGCGAGAAGCTTGACGCGATCGTTGACGAGGGGCGAGCAGCTGACCGTTCAGGGTGGTGCGGGCGTGGAGTTGCCCGGTGGTGGTGTCGATTCCGCGGCAGGTGGGCGACGGCCGGGTGTGGATACGCGCCTACGGTGTCGCGGATGCGTCGGCGCGCGCTGCGGTGTCAGCCTCCAGGCAGCCCATTGAACCCGGATTCAAGCCGCAGACGGCGCTAGCCCCACCTGTTGTCCACTCCAGACACGCCATTGAGGCCGCGTCAAAAGCGCAGGGGCCGGTTATGTCGGCAAGGCTGCTCGGCGCAAGCGCAAGGCCCATCAGTGGCAGCGAGGCGAGCGTGAGACCGGCAGCCCAACTCGACAGCCGGAAGCCGGAGTTTTCCATCATGCAAGGGTAGGGCTGGTTCGACTGAATCACAATGGAAATGAGGCTCTCGACTACGCAGACGGCTGGATCGTTCCGTGCTCGCTGCCCAACTCCGTGCGCAACGTCCGGACCATCCGCACCGCGGCGCCCTTCTCCTCAGCGCTGTGTCCGCGTGCCGTGGGCTCCCCCGGCGATTTTCCCTTCGGCATGACTCCATCCTCGTTTTCAAGGTCAGGTGATGCGGTAGCTGTCGCTCATGTGGCCATCGCCGATGGCGGCCGTGGTCGGGATGGCGAAAAGGGGGGGAGTTGGTGGAGCTGCGCCGCACACGCCGCGGCTACGAAGAGGTGCCGCCGGAGCGGTGCGCGGCCTGCGGGGCCGCTTTTGAACCGGGGTATGTCACCGTCGGGATTCAGCACTGTGCCTGTGAGACCAACCTGCACCGAAGCCCGGTAGCACCTTCTCAGCAATGACTGCACTTCCGTTGCACTTGTGCGATGACGTCGAGAAATTTCTTCCACCTTCCGCCAACGAGAAAGAACGGCAGAGCAGTCCGAGACGCGCCCGAGTTCGGTCAAAGTGGCCCGACGATTCCTGTCAACCTTTCCCGTATCTCGACAGCTGCTGCTGCGCGTAGGTGCGGATGGAGTCGATGAAGTCCTCGTTGAGGTCGGTGATGTCGCGGACGTTATCGCCGATGAACAGTGTCTGCGGGTCGACGTGCGCGGAGGCCCCGGTGGGATTCTCTGCCGCCGGGAAGTCGCGGTACGGATCGCCGGTCCGCAGTTGCTGGAGGTCGGCGAGGATCGCCTCCAGCGCGCTCTGAGTCCGTTGTTTCCGTTGGACTCCCACCTGTCAGCCGCCGCGCCGGCAGGGCGAGTCGTCGAAATCGGTTGACCGAAGCGCAGATACATCCGCTGCGGCCGCGGCATGCGTTGCAACGCATCTGCGACGCGCACGGCGGTCTGCGGTATTGGCAGACCTTGTCGACCGTGGAAGTGGAGCTTTCGGCCTGGGGGATTGCTGTTCCGCGCCAAACACATTCGGCCATTGCGCCGCGCGGTGGTCGTCCTCGACACCGTCGACCCCCGGGCCGTCATCAGGCGCTGATCGTGAAGCGCCAGAACGCGACCCAGACCAGCCACGAGGAACTGCGAAGCGGACCTGAAGTACCCGTGATCCGCGGGGGACCGGGGTAGCCGGCCGCGGCATCGCGTTAGGGCAGCCCGCCACCATGCCGGGCAGCCGTCAAGTATCCGCGAACCGGGATGTTCGGCGTCGCGTGGGACATGCTCAATCGCCGCTGCCCGGCGCCGGGGAATCGTTGTCGCGGAGCGTGTTCTTGCCTGATCTGGGTGCGGAATCATCGGCGACTTGATCTGCCAATTCCAATCCCGCGCCCGCGTAGACGTTGAAGGCAATGCCGACACCGTGTTCCTTGGCCCACTGCACCTCGTCGTCGTATCGGGCGACTGCGGCGACCTTGCCGCTGAACCCTGATTCGCGCAGACATTCGAGCGCGGTGACGTTGGCGCCGTGACGCGGCATGGCCAGCACGGCAATACGCACCGAGTCGGAACGCCTGAGTTGGTTCCAGAAGTACAGGTCGGTGGCATCTCCTTCGATGACCCGCAGGCCTTCGGCCGCGAGCCGCTGGATTCGGGGTCCGTCGTAGTCGACACCGACGACCCGCAGCCCGTAGTGATCGGTCAAGCGCTGATAGGCGGCGAACCCGACCCGGCCCATACCGATCACCACGACCTCGGCGTCGCCGGCGTCGCCATGGCGCTCCTCCGGGTTCAGGTTGAGTTCGTCCTGGGCCGGTAGCCGCGCCGCGATCTTCTCCACCATCAGGTGGCCGCGCCTATTGACTAGAGCCGACACCACGAAGCTCAGCGCCACGGCGATCGACATCTCCACCAGCCAGACCTGTGCCAGCATCCCGGCCGAGACCCCGACCGACACAACGATCAAGCCGAATTCGGAATAGTTCATCAGGCTCAGCCCGGCGAGCAACGCGGTGCGGTATCGCAGTTTAAGACGTGACAGCAGCAGGACATACCAGGCTGCCTTGAACGGCAGCAGAAGCACCATCAACAGCGCGATGCCGATGGAGGGAAGATCGGGCAGTCCGGTCAGGCCGATCGACACGAAGAATCCCACCAGCAGCAGTTCCTTGATGTGGAACAGCGAACGTGCAAGTTCGGAGGATGCCGGGTGAGACGCCAGCAGCACTCCCATGATCAGGGCGCCCAAGTCACCCTTGAGCCCAAGCGCTGTGAACAACGCGTACCCCGGCACCAGTGCCATCACGATCCCGAACAGGGACTGCATTTCGCCGTGGCCCAACCGCCCATCGGCCGCCTCGATCAGCGACTTGCTGCGCGCTCCCTTCGATCGCTGTGCGGTAAGCACACCCGGGGACTTCCGATGAGCGCAGTCAATGTGCTCCTATCCGACTGTCCCATGTCCGTTGGATCGCTAATATCCAGTACCCGACAGCTGACCGGCGATGGGCGGAGACCACGATGAACAGTCAGATTCCGCGGCTGATTCTCGCGGGTGTACTGGGAGGGATGTTCCTCGCTCTAGGAACGGCCCTGGCGAACGCCGATCCTGAACCATCCCCGGTCGGGCCAGCACCGGCCTACGAAGACCCACCACCGCCACCACCGCCACCAGAACTCGTGGGTCAGGGGTTGACGCAGTCGGGGTGGGATCTGTTCTTCCCGAAATGTTGGCCACCATGGGAACCGCTGGGAGCACCATCACCGCCACCGGGTCTTCCGGTTTTCAACAATTGGACGGATGTCCAGTATTCGCCATGCCCGGCTCCTCCGCCCCCGCCACCGGGGCAGCCTTATCCGGAGCTGCTGCCGCCGCCGCTTGCCAATCCGTGGTGCGGCCCGGCCGAAATCAGGAACTCCGTATGTTTCCCCGGCGAGGCCTTTTACAGCCGAGCGGTACCGCCCGGGTATTACGGGCCGCCGAGTTGGTACCCCAACATTGGGGTCCCGCTGTTTATGCCCCCCTAAGCCCCCGCCAGTTATTTGGGAGTGCTGATTTGCTCATCTGCGGTGCGTCTTAGCGGCGAAGCCGGTGCGCGGTGCGGCCCGGCCTGCGGGTGCCAAAGCCGAGGGTCGCATGAGAGGCATTGTTGCGGCACTCGGCTGTTCGTCTGGCCGCGGCGATCGGCGTCCCTGATCCCGTGCGTACGGAGGTCATCAAGGCATTCGTGGCTCTCACCGAGGGCCACCAGCTCACCGAGCTCCTGAAGCGCGACATCCGCGCACGGGTTCAGCTGTACAACAGGTACCCCGCCCGGCTTGCGCGGAACTGGGCGGCCGCCCGGTCCCAATCTGCCAGCAGCGGCGCGAGTCGATCGGCGTTGATCGCCAGACGCACCCGATCCGATCCCGTGAGCAGGTCGATCGACGGCCCCCAGGCGAAGTCCCCCGGATGCTGTTTGCGGATCGTGTCAATGAGCAGCAGCGCCGTGCCGACCGGTCGGTACGCCTGCCGATCGGTGATGGCTAACCGGATGGCCGGGATGGTTTGTCCGGGAAATTTGGCGGCGGTGTCGGCGACCGGGACGGTGACGGCCTGAAAGGCGATGCCCGGCAAGCCCATCGCGTTCATCGTCGCGGCCACCGCCGCTGCATCCAGCCACGGCGCCCCGATCTGCTCGAAGGGCCGGTCGGTGCC
>CAIOYU010000780.1 GCA_903862565.1 uncultured Actinomycetes bacterium
CGCTTCGCGCAGCATCTCGACGGTGGGGGTGAGTGCCTCCATGCCGGGAACAAGCCGGTTGAGCGAGTCGACGACCGTATTGAGCTGCTCGATCGGACCGTTCTTTGCGGTCAACTTGTCCAACAACCCGCCCTCGGCCAGCAGTCGCTCGGCAAGCCCGTCCTCAGCCAGAATGCGCTCGATCAGACCGTCCTCGTCGAACAGTTGCTCCACCAGCCCACCGGGGGCCAGCGCCCGGTCCAATCCGCCGCCCTCGGCGGTGAGCCTTTCCAAGACCCCGTCCGGTGCAGTCATTCGATCGATCAGCCCGCCCGGCCGCAACAACCGGTCCACTGGGCCGTCGGCTGCCAACGCGCGGCTGACCGGGGACTCGTCGTCGAGTAGCGAGGCCAGTCGGTTCATCCGGCCGATGGTCTCGTCGACCCCGAGGAGGTGGGTCACGGAATCGCGGGCCGAGGGAACGGTGGAGTCGCCGAGTCCGCGTCGCGCAATGCCCACTGCGGCATTCGCGACCTCGATACTGGCGTCGGCAGCTGCCAACCCCACCCGCATCGGCGTGGTGGCGATGTCGAACAGGGTCTTCGTCAGATCCATGCGCCCAGTGTAGGGCCGTTGCAGCCGATACCCCGCAGCTTCGCGCTCACAGGAACCTCACAGCGCAAAGGCAGTTTCCGTTCACCGGACCATGGGCACATTGGAAGCATGTCGGTAGCCGCAGCCCAGACAACGCCGCCCCAGGCGGCCCCAGAAGCAAGGGTGCTTGTCGTCGATGACGAGCCCAACATCGTCGACCTCCTGGCGGTGAGTCTGAAGTTCCAGGGTTTCGAGGTCTACACCGCGAGCAATGGACCAGCTGCCCTGGACCGCGCCCGCGAGATCCATCCCGACGCGGTGATCCTCGACGTGATGATGCCGGGCATGGACGGCTTCGGGGTGTTGCGCCGGTTACGGGAAGACGGGATCGACGCACCCGCCCTGTTCCTGACCGCCCGTGACTCGGTACAGGACAAGGTGACCGGCTTGACGCTGGGCGCCGATGATTACGTCACAAAGCCGTTCAGCTTGGAGGAGGTGGTCGCGCGGTTGCGAGTGATCCTGCGCCGCGCGGGCAAGGGCGTCGGCCAGGACGATGATGCACCTCGTCGCCTGAGGTTCTCCGACATCGAACTCGACGAGGACTCCCACGAGGTGTGGAAGGCCGGCGAGCCGGTGTCGTTGTCGCCGACGGAGTTCACGTTGCTGCGCTACTTCGTCATCAACGCTGGAACCGTGCTGAGCAAGCCAAAGATCCTCGACCACGTCTGGCGCTACGACTTCGGCGGCGACGTCAACGTCGTCGAGTCCTACGTGTCCTACCTGCGCCGCAAGATCGACACCGGGGAGAAGCGCCTGCTGCACACGTTGCGGGGCGTGGGCTACGTCCTTCGGGAGCCGAGGTAGTCCGGCCGGGGCTGCCCCTGCGGGTATGGCTAGTGGCTGCCATGCTCGTGTTGGTGGCCGGCGGCTTATTGACATCCGGGGTGGCCGTCACCTCGATCCTGCGCCACAGCCTGATCAACCGAGTCGATCAGTCATTGGCTGAGGCGTCGACGACCTGGGCGCAAGAGCCACGCCAGGAACTGTCACCGGACTCCGGGCCGAACCCGACCCGGCCGCCATCGAACTTCTACGTCCAGGGTGTCGATCCCGCCGGCAACGTGTGGATGGCGATCAACGACGGCAAGGCTCAACCGGCGTTGCCCGACAACAACAACGTGGGCCCCCTCCCGGTGACCATCCCTTCCCTGGGCGACCGGTCAGTCCAGTGGCGGGCGGTGTCGGTACGCGGGTCCAACGGGGAGCTGATCACCGTCGCCATCGACCTGTCCGACGTGCAGTCCACTGTGCGCGCGCTGGTGTGGCTGCAGGCAGGCATCGGCGCGGCGGTGCTACTCATCCTGGGTGTGGCCGGCTACGGGGTCGTGCACCGCAGTCTGCGGCCGCTCGTCGAGGTGGAGAAGACCGCCGCAGCGATCGCGGGTGGAGCCTTGGACAGTCGCGTGCCGCAGGGCGATCCACGCACCGAGGTCGGGCAGCTCGCGCTGGCGCTCAACGGGATGTTGGCTCAGATTCAGCGGGCGGTGGCGGCGTCGGAGGCTTCGGCGGAGCAAGCGCGGCACTCCGAGGACCGGATGCGGCGCTTCATCACCGATGCCAGCCACGAATTGCGCACCCCGCTGACCACTATCCGAGGATTCGCGGAGTTGTACCGCCAGGGTGCCGCCAATGATGTGGAGATGTTGATGTCGCGCATCGAGAGCGAGTCCCGGCGGATGGGCGGACTGGTCGAGGATCTGCTGTTGCTGGCCCAACTGGATGCCCAGCGTCCCCTGGAACAGCGTCGGGTGGACCTGTTGGCGTTGGCCAGCGACGCCGTCCACGATGCGCAGTCCGTCGCACCCGGGCGCGCCATCGCCTTGGAGGTGCTCGACGGACCGGGCACGCCTGAGGTGCTCGGTGACGAGGCCCGGCTTCGGCAGGTGTTGGCCAACCTGATGGCCAATGCCGTGCGGCACACCCCGGAGACGACGCGAATCACGCTGCGGGTAGGGACTACTGGGAATGATGCGGTGCTGGAGGTTGCGGATGAGGGCCCTGGGATGGAAACCGCGGACGCCCAACGGGTGTTTGAGCGGTTCTACCGCGCGGACACCTCGCGGACCCGAGCCAGTGGAGGCACCGGGTTGGGGCTGTCCATTGTGGATTCACTGGTGCGTGCCCACGGCGGACGCGTCACGCTGACCACCGCCCCCGGCCTGGGGTGCAACTTCCGGGTGAGCCTGCCACGGGTGGTGGACTCTCCGCTTAGTGCTGTTGAGCCAGCGCGGCTTTGATCTTGGCTTGCGCTTCGTCAAGAGATTCGGCTGACGGGTGGCGGTCGACGTGCGCGAAGCCGAAGTCGGTGAGGTTGTAGGCGGGGAAGACGTGCACGTGGAGGTGCGGAACCTCAAGTCCTGCGATGATCATCCCGGCCCGTTGCGCTCCGAAGGCCGAGCACACCGCCTGGGCGATGCGCTGGGACACGTCCATCACCTTGTGGAACAACAACGGCTCTACGTTCTGCCAGTTGTCCACCTCGGCGCGCGGCACCACCAGGGTGTGGCCCTGCGTCATCGGCTCGATGGTCAGGAACGCCACCACATCGTCATCCTCATAGACGAATCGGCCAGGCAGGTCGCCGTTGATGATCATGGTGAAGACAGAGGGCATGCTGCTCAGCTTAGAGCGTGCTGTCGCCGAAGTAGTGAATCCCCTTGCCCCGCTGACTCTCCGGCGGCAGGTTCCGTGCGGGTGTTTCGACTAAGGGGGCATCTGCCGGGATCCGCCCCTCGGCCCGATCCCACCCGGCCCGCGCACGCGGATGCATGCGCCGACGGCGCGGCACGAACTTGAACGCCAGGTTCACGCCCCGTCCGAACAGCCAGTGCAACTTCTCGTCTAACCCCGACCACGAATAGCCCATGAGCTCGCGAACCGGTTGGTCGTAGAGCCCGACTGTCGTCCACACCACGACCGGCCCGACCGCCGTCAGGAATGCCGACCAGGCGAGGTCCGGAATCCACTCCGTGTTGGGCGGCTTGGGCATGGTCGAAAGATCCAGAACCTGCTGGGCTGCCCAGGTGTTCTCGAGCACCTCGGTGCACATGTGGTTCCAGTAGACCTGGAAGTCCTCCCACGTCTCGGGAACCGGGCGCATGCTCATCCCATACATGCGGTACCAGGTGAGGTGTTCGTCGAACAGTTGCCGTTTGTCCGCCTCGGTCAGACCGTCGCCGAAATGCTCGGCGGTCAGGATTGTGCCCATGAAGAACGTGGCGTGAGCCCAGTAGAAGACATCCGGGTTCAGTGCGCTGTACCGGCGGCCCTGCTCATCGACCCCCTTGATGGGGACGTGGTAATCCCGAACCTGGGCACCTGTTTTCGGCGCCCGGTCGCCGTCGAACACCACCCCGCCGATCGGGTACAGCGAGCGGAAGAGGCGCGGGATGCGCTCGGTGAAGAAGATGGAATGGTCCTTGACCGCTGCCCCGAGTTGAGGGTGCATGTTCTGCATCGACCCGGCCCACGGACCCTGTAGAAGACCGCGCCAGTCGCCGAAGAGCTTCCAGGTCAAGGATTCCGGGCCCAACGGCGCGGGCCCGTCGTATCCCGTGCCGCTCACCGGGCACCCCGGGGAGCCCGTGTCGTTCATGACTCGTTCTGCCCGAACTGCATTCCCTCGAGGTTCCAGTAACCACGTAAATTGGTGATCAGGCCGGCGTCGTCGACGCGGTAGCAGAACACCCCGCGCACGGTACTGGTGAAGCCGCCGTCGAACTCGCTGCGCAGCAACAGAATGTGCGCGACCTCGTTGGGGGAGGACGACGGGAACGTTTCCTCACAGGTGACTGTGAGAGTGTTGGCGGCGATGTTGGTGTCGTAGAACGCCGCTAACGATTCCTTGCCACGCACGCCGAGTCCGTCGGGGTTGGTGATCGACGTCCCGATGGGGTCTTCGACGACGACGTCGTCGGCCATCAGGGCCAGCCAGCCCTCGCGGTCGTGGGACTGCACGCACCGCCATGACGCCAGTGAGGCGGCCATGGCGGGCGTGAGGTCAG
>CAIOYU010000781.1 GCA_903862565.1 uncultured Actinomycetes bacterium
AGCGGGCCCGGTCATGGGCGGGCTGCCCGCGTTGGCCTGGACGGCGTTCAAGGTCGGCGCATTGTCCTATGGCGGCGGGTTCGTCATCGTCCCGATGATGCAGACCGACGCGGTCAACCGCCATCACTGGATGACCGACGGCCAATTCCTCAACGCGGTCGCGTTGGGGCAGATCACTGAATCGCCCTGGGAAATGTGGAGGCTCTTTACCTTGGAAACGAGGATGGAGTCATGCCGAAGGAACAATCGCCGGGTAAGCCGACGACACGCCGCTACAGCGCGGAGGAGAAGGCCGCCGCGGTGCGGATGGTCCGGACCTTGCGCGCGGAGTTGGGCAGCGAGCACGGGACGATCCAGCGGGTTGCCGGCCAGCTGGGGTACGGAGTCGAGTCGGTGCGGTCCTGGGTGCGCCAGGCCGACGTCGACGAGGGCTACAGTCCCGGGGTGTCGAGTATGGAATCCCGCAGGATCAAGGAACTCGAGCAGGAGAACCGAGAACTCAAGCGCGCCAACGAGATTCTGAAACGAGCGGCGAGTTTCTTCGGGGCGGAGCTCGACCGCCAACACAAGAAGTAGTCGCCTTCATCGAGGCCAACCGTGAGGAATTCGGGGTCGAGCCCATCTGCACCGTGCTGTCATCGGCAGGGTTGCAGATGGCCCCGAGTACCTACTACGCGGCCCGGTCTCGCCCGGTCTCGGCGCGGGCGGTGCGAGACCTGGCTTTGATCACGGTCCTGGTCGGTCTGTGGACGGCCAACTACCGGGTCTACGGCGCACGGAAGCTGTGGAAAGCCGCACGTCGGGCAGGTCATGACGTGGGCCGTGATCAGGTCGCCCGACTGATGCGCGTGGCAGGCATCAACGGGGTGCGCCGCGGCAAACGGGTCCGCACCACCACGCCCGACCCCGCTGCCGTCCGCCACCCGGATCTGGTGGGGCGGGACTTCACCGCGACCGCACCCAACCAGCTGTGGGTTACCGACCTGACCTTCGTGCCGACCTGGGCCGGGGTGGCCTACGTGTGCTTCATCGTCGATGCCTTCAGCCGCATGATCGTCGGCTGGCGGGTGGCCGGTCACATGCGCACCGCCATGGTCCTCGACGCCTTGGAGATGGCCCGTTGGTCACGAGGAATTGCGTTGCCGGGCTCGACATGTCACTCTGATGCCGGATCGCAATTCACCTCCATACGGTACGGGGAACGCCTGGCCGAAATCGGTGCCGTCCCCTCGATCGGGACCGTCGGGGACAGCTACGACAACGCTCTGGCCGAAACGGTCAACGGCTACTACAAAGCCGAACTGATCTACGGACCCTCCCAGGCCGGCCCCTGGAAGACCGTCGCCGACGTCGAGCTCGCCACCCTGGGCTGGGTCCACTGGCACAACACCAGCCGCCTGCACGGCTACCTCGGCGACCTACCGCCCGCAGAGTTCGAAGCCACCTTCTACGCTACAAACCGGACCGACCAAACCCTGGTCGAAATCCAATAGCCCGAGCCTCCATCAAACCCAGGGCGATTCACACCCCCGGGCCGTTGTTGCAAACGGTGGCGGTGGTCGGTTACGCAGCGGCCGGGATCGGTGGCGCCCTCCTGGCGGCCCTGCTCGCGTTCACCCCGTCGTTCGTCATGATCATCGGCG